>JBGSIK010000279.1:0-2798 GCA_041742575.1 Candidatus Krumholzibacteriia bacterium | reverse complement strand
CGCTCATCGCGCTGTACACCGACTCGTAACCATCGGCGATCGCCGCGCGTATCGGGCACTCCTCGGGCGATTCCTCCAGCCCCATCACGCTCCGGTAATAGTAGGTGCCCTCCAGCGTCGACTCCGCGTGGAGCATGCGGCTGGCATGGTTGGCGAACAGGATGGTCTGATCCTCGGATACGATCTCGATCGGGTCGGGCACCAAGGAGAGAACCCGAGTCAGCGACTCGAGGGAACGCTCGGTCTTTTCGAGCTTCCTTCGCAACCCCTGCAGCTCGCGCCGGGTCTCCAGCAGATCGCGGCGCTGCTTGAGCGTGTCGACCGATGGGCCGGACGTCGTGCTTAGTGGCACATGCACCTCTTTGGGCGGCTGTGAAGACCCGGCTCCCGGACCCCGTGACGCGGGGGAACGCCCGCAACTGCCGCAAACGGACGGGCTTCCCGGGATGTTCGTACGCGGGAGCACGAACGGTCAACTTTTTTCTACGATTGTCCTTGCAAGCCTCCCCTCGGAGTCGTACGATCTCGTGCAATGATCCTTTTAATCTGGTCCGGGAGGCCAGCAAGGGGTCGAGCGGTTGAATCCTCGGACCGCCGCCCGGCGGCACCGTGGGTGAATCTTCTCGCCTCTGGACACCCGGGGGCTTTTTTTTGCCCCTGCTCCCGCACCAGGAGGCTGACACCTACCTCAACCGGCAGGAAGGAGCCACCTTGGACATCCGGTACAAAGCCATCTTGATGGACAAGGACCAAATCCGCCGCGCGGTCAAACGGATCGCGCACGAGATCGTCGAGCGCAACTCCGGGGTGGAGAACATCGTGGTGGTGGGCATCCGCCGGCGAGGCGTCCACCTGGCGGAGCGAATCGCGGAATCGATCGAACAGATCGAAGGCGCCAAGGTCCCCACCGGTGTCGTCGACATCACTCTCTACCGCGATGACTTTCAACAACGGTGGCCGACCCCTCACATCGGAACGAGCGACATCAAGGTGGATATCAACGACAAGATCATCATTCTGGTCGACGACGTTCTCTACACGGGACGGACCGTCAGGGCGGCGTTGGACGAGCTGATCGATTTCGGCAGGCCCAAGCGGATCCAACTGGCCGTTCTCGTCGACAGGGGACACCGGGAGTTCCCGATCAAAGCGGATTACGTGGGCAAAAACGTGCCGACTGCCGAAGACGAGCTGGTCGAGGTTCATCTCTCCGAGCTGGACGAAAAGGACGAAGTCATTCTCGCGGAGAAGGCTGAATGAATACGCTGAAACGAAAGCATCTACTTGGCCTCGATGGAATGAACGCCGAGGAGATCAACTTGATTCTCGATACGGCGGAGACATTCAAGGAGGTTTCGGAGCGTCCGGTCAAGAAGGTGCCCGCAATGCGCGGCCAAACGGTGGTGAACTTGTTCTTCGAGCCGAGCACGCGCACGCGGGTGAGCTTCGAGCTGGCCGAGAAGCGATTGAGCGCGGACACCGTGAATTTCTCCGCGTCCACGAGCAGTGTCAAGAAGGGCGAGACCCTGCGCGACACGGCCGAGAACATCCAGGCCATGAAGATCGACATGATCGTGATCCGTCACGGCGCGGCCGGGGCCCCGCATTTCCTCGCCGGGCTTCTCGATGCGTCCGTGGTCAACGCCGGCGACGGCGCGCACGAGCATCCCACCCAGGCGCTGCTGGATATCCTCACCCTGCGCGAGCGCTGGGGGAGTCTCGACGGGCGAAAGGTCGTGATCGTCGGAGATATCACCCACAGCCGGGTGGCGCGCTCCAATATCTTCGGGCTGATCACACTGGGGGCCGACGTTTGGGTGTGCGGTCCGCCGACGATGATCCCGCCGCAGCTGGAAGATCTCGGTGTCAGGATCGAGCCGGACCTGCGCGAGGCGGTGGCGGGTGCGGACGCAGTCAACGTGCTGAGGATCCAGCTCGAGCGGCAGAAGGTCAACCTGTTCCCCAGCCTCGATGAGTATTCGCGCGTGTTCGGCATCAACAACGACGTGCTGCGGTACGCGAAACCGGAGTGCATCGTCATGCACCCGGGGCCGATGAACCGCGGGATCGAGATCAGCCAGGATGTTGCCGACGGTGATCATGCCGTGATACTGGAGCAGGTGACGAACGGAGTCGCGGTGCGGATGGCGGTGCTTTACCTGCTGAGCGGCGGCGAGGCGCCGGAGGGGAAATCCGACCGCCGGGAACTGCGCACGGTGCGTGAGGA
Source organism: Candidatus Krumholzibacteriia bacterium (assembly GCA_041742575.1). Classification (GTDB taxonomy): domain Bacteria; phylum Krumholzibacteriota; class Krumholzibacteriia; order WVZY01; family JAKEHA01; genus JBGSIK01. Next base: position 571 of record JBGSIK010000279.1, on the reverse strand, counting down.
ACCGGAATGACGACGAATAAAGGGGAAAGGCCAATGAACTCCATCTCGAAGCTGACGCCGGAAACCGGGGAATATGTCATCGCCAACGTGAACGTCGTGGATCCGGAAGCCCGAAAGGTTTTCCCCGGGTGCGTCGGCGTGAAGGACGGAAAAATCCAGTTCGTCGACGAGGGCCTCGCTCCGCCCAGGACGCCGGGTCCGATCTTCGACGGCGAAGGGCTCCATCTCACCCCGGGTTTCGTCGACATTCACGTCCACCTGCGCGAACCGGGCTTCGAGTACAAAGAAACGGTGCGCACGGGGTCCATGGCGGCGGCCGCCGGCGGGTTCACGTCGATCGCCTGCATGCCCAACACCAATCCGGCCATCGATGAGCGGAGCGTGGTCGAATTCATACGGAAACAAGCGCGCATCGCCGGTCTGGCGAAGGTGTACCCGGTGGCGGCGGCCACCGTGGGACGCAAGGGGGAACAGCTCACCGAGTACCACGAGCTGGTGGGCGCCGGCGCGGTGGCGGTGAGCGACGACGGGGCGCCGGTGGCATCGGCCGGGATGGTAAGGCGCGTGCTCG
>JBGSIK010000278.1:0-6596 GCA_041742575.1 Candidatus Krumholzibacteriia bacterium | reverse complement strand
GGGCGGAGCGCTCCCCCGGTGCGCCCCCGGCGCCCCAACGGGCTATTTGGCGCGCTCGATGATCTTCAACAGACGCCAACGTTTCGTCTTGCTCAGCGGACGCGTCGCCACCACCTGCACCTTGTCGCCGATCTTGCACTCGTTGTTCGGATCGTGCGCGGCGAGCTTGGTCGTGCGCTTGATGTATTTCCCGTATGCGGAGTGCTTGACCAATCGCTCGACCTTCACAACGACGGTCTTGTCCATCTTGTTGCTCTCGACCAGGCCGATGAACGTTTTTCTTTGGTTTCTGGTATTGTCCATAATCAGTCGCTCAATCCAGTGTGACTCACCGGGCGGGCCGGCCGGGAACCTCTCCCGGCTTCGCGCCCAACATCTTCTCTCTCAGTATCGTTTTCGCCCTGGCAACTTCGCGCCGCAGATGCCTGACACGGACCGGGTTGTCCAGCTGCCGCATCTTCTGCTTGATCCGGAGGTTCACCAGTTCGTCAACCACCGAATCGTGATGGATCTTGAGCTCCTCGAGCGTCATCTCTCTCATGTCGTACGGTTTCATAGCTCAGCCCCCCGTTGCACGAACCTGGTCTTGAGCGGAAGCTTCGACGACGCAAGGGCCATGGCTTGACGGGCGAGTTCAACCGGAACTCCTTCCAGCTCGAACAGAATTCGCCCCGGCTTCACTACGGCGACCCAGAACTCCGGGGCGCCCTTGCCCTTTCCCATTCGCGTTTCCGCCGGTTTCACGGTGACGGGCTTGTCGGGAAATATCCGGATCCAGAGTTTGCCGGTCCGCTTGATGTGCCGTGAGATCGCGATTCGTGCGGCTTCTATCTGCCGGTTCGTGATCCAGCTCGGTTCCATGGCCTTCAGCCCGTACTCGCCGAACGCGATCTCCGCGCCTTTCGATGCCTTTCCGCCCCGCCGTCCGCGCTGCTGCTTGCGGAATTTCACTCGTTTTGGCATCAACACGGCTTATTTACCCCCTTCTCCCACCGTCAGCGACCGACGGAACTCCTCCGGAAATATCTCGCCCTTGTAAATCCACACCTTCACTCCCACGCAACCGAAGGTCGTATGGGCCGTCGCCCTGGCAAAGTCGATGTCCGCGCGAAGCGTGTGCAGCGGAACGCGGCCTTCGTGGTACCCTTCCGTCCTGGACATCTCCGCCCCGCCCAGTCGCCCCGAGCACTTGACCTTGATGCCGAGCGCCCCCATCCGCATCGCCGAGGCGATCGTCTTCTTCATCGCTCGCCGGAACGAAACGCGTTGCTGCAGCTGCATCGCGATATGTTCCCCGACCAGCTGAGCATTCAGCTCCGGCTTCTTCACGTCCTTGATGTTGATCTGGATGTCCTTGCCGGAGAGGTGTTTGAGCTCGTCGCGGAGCATGTCGACTTCGGCGCCTTTCCGGCCGATCACCATCCCGGGCCGGGCTGTAAATATGTTCACGACGGCTTTGCCGCCGGAGCGCTCGATCTCGATCTTCGCCACCCCCGCCTTGAACAAACGCCCCTTGATGTACCGCCGGATCTTGATGTCCTCATCGAGCCACCCGGAGTACTCTTTATTGGTGAACCAACGCGAATCCCACGTCCGATTGATGCCCAATCTAAGTCCGATGGGATTGGTCTTCTGACCCATTGAGCGCTCCTCCCGTATCTACGCTTCCGTTTCCAGAGCGACGACGACTTTCACGTGGCTGCTCCGCTTCCTGATCCGGTAAGCGCGGCCCTGAGCCCGCGGGCGGATCCGATACAGCGTCGTGCCCTCGTCAACCAAGATTAACTTGACGATCATGTCCTCCGCCTCCACCGCTCCGCCCTTCTTCATCACCATGTTGTGCATGGCCGACTTGATGGTCTTGCTCACAACCGGGGCCGCCGCCCGATTGGTGACTTTGAGGATCTCGAGCGCGTGCTCGACGTTCTGGCCGCGGACCAGATCAGCAACCTGGCGGACCTTTCGCGGCGGGTAGCCCACATGCTTCGAGATCGCGAACGCTTCCATGCCTGCTTCCTTCCAGAAAATCGCCCCGGCGTTACTTCGGGGTCCTCACAACCTTCTTATCCGCCTTCGCCTTGGTCGTGTGGCCGCGGAATGCCCGCGTCAGAGAAAACTCGCCGATCTTGTGCCCGACCATGTTTTCGCTGATATAAACCGGGATGAACTGCTTTCCGTTGTGAACGGCCAGCGTGTGCCCAACCATTTCGGGCGAGATCGTCGACCGCCGCGCCCACGTCTTGACGACTCGCTTGGTTCCCGATTTGTTCATCGCGAGGAGCTTCTTCAGCAGCGTCTGGTCGATGAACGGCCCTTTCTTCACGCTTCTTGCCATAGAGGATTACCCCTTACTTCTTCTCCCGGCGACGGACGATGTACTTGTCACTGAGTTTGTGTTTACTGCGGGTCTTGTACCCCTTCGTGGGCGTGCCCCACGGCGTGCACGGATGGCGCCCACCGCTGGACTTGCCCTCACCGCCGCCCAGCGGATGATCGATGGGGTTCATCGCCACGCCGCGCACCTTGGGCCGATGTCCGAGCCAACGGGACCTGCCGGCTTTCCCCCACACGATGATCTCATGGTCCAGGTTGCCCACTTGCCCGACCGTGGCATAACACTCCTTGGGCACCATGCGCATTTCGCCGGAAGGCAGCTTGAGCGTAGCCAGCTTGCCCTCCCTGGCCATCAGCTGGGCGAAAGAGCCGGCCGAACGTGCCAGCTGACCGCCCTTGCCCGGCACCATTTCGACATTGTGCACCATGGATCCCAGAGGGATCCGGTCCAGCGGGAGGGCGTTGCCCGGTTTGATATCGACGGCCGATCCCGCCAAAACCGTGTCTCCGACTTTGAGCTCGTTCGGCGCCAGTATGTAGCTCTTCTCGCCGTCGACGTAATGGAGGAGGGCGATTCGCGCGGACCGATTGGGATCGTATTCGATGGCGGCGACCTTCGCCGGGATGTCCAGCTTCTTGCGCTTGAAATCGATGATACGGTAGCGTCGCTTGTGCCCGCCGCCCCGCCGCCGCATCGTTATCCGGCCGTTGTTATTTCGGCCCCCGCTCTTCGACAGCGGCTCGAGCAGCGACTTTTCCGGCGCCTTCTTCGCGATATCGGAGAAGTCGGACACTGTCCGGTACCTGAGCGTCGGTGTCAGCGGTCTGAATTTCTTGATTCCCATTTCAATACCCGTCCCGCCAGCTCAGACTACGTCGAACAGATCGATGGTCTGGCCTGCCTCGATCGTTACGTAAGCCTTCTTCCAGTTGGACCGGTGACCTTCGAAACGGCCCCGGCGGTTCATCACCACAGTGTTCTTGCCGCGGTACACCGCGACCCTGACGTCCTTCACCTTTACCTTGAACAGGCTCTCCACGGCTAACTTGATCATTCGCTTGTTGGCTCGCACGTCCACGCGGAACACGTACCGGTTGGACTGCTCCTTGAGCGCCGTGCTCTTTTCCGTGATCACCGGCCGCTGAATGACGGATCTTATGTCCCTGGTCACGCGAACACCTCTTCCATTGCGACTATGGCGCCGGTGGTGAACAGGACCTTGTCGGCCCACATCACGTCGTACGTGTTGACCATGCTGGCCTGCTCCACCTTGATGCCGGGGACGTTTCGCGCGGACTTGACCGTCGCCTCGCTCGGTTTGTCGATCACGACCAGCATCTTCTTCTTGGCGGCGTCGATGTTCCGCAAGATGCTCATGAACTGCTTGGTTTTCGGCTCCGCGAACTCCAACGTCTCGATGACGATGACATCGCCGTTCTTCGCCCGGCTGGAGAGAGACGATTTGAGCGCGAGCCGCTTCACTTTCTTCGGGATCTGTTTATTGTAGCTCCGCGGTTTCGGCCCGAACACCACGCCGCCTCCACGCCAGATGGGCGAGCGGATCGAGCCCGCGCGCGCGCGGCCGGTCCCCTTCTGCCGGAATGGTTTGCGGCCTCCGCCCGAGACGTCGCGCTTTTCTTTGGCCCACGCCGTGCCCAGACGCTGGTTGGCGAGGTAGGTGACCACTGCCCGGTGGATCGCGTTCTCGTTGACCTTACAACCAAACAGGCTGTCGGGAAGCTGCATCGTGCCGGTTTCGGTGCCGTCCTTCGTGTAAACTTTTGCCGTTGCCATTCTCCGTCCTCATCGGCCGGGTATCACCCGGCTCTCGCGCTCGTCGAGAGCGCCGCCGTTCGGCGGGTTTTGCCGCCCGCCGACAACTGCGATCACGCGGTCCGCACAAAAACCAAACCGTTGTTGGCACCGGGGATTGCGCCCTCGATGAACAACAGGTTGTTCTCGGCGTCGATCTGGACCAAAGACAGGTTCCTCATGGTCCGGATGTCAGCGCCCAAACGGCCCGCCATGCGTTTACCCTTCAGAATCCGCGCCGGCGTCGTGTTGCTTCCTACCGATCCCGGAGCGCGCCGCGACGTGTTACCGTGCGTCATACGGCCCGTGCGGAATCCGTGACGCTTGGTAGTGCCCGTGAAGCCCCGGCCTTTGGTCGTGCCGGTGACGTGCACTTTCTTCGCTCCCTCGAAGACCTTGACGTTCAGCGAGTCTCCAACCTTGTACCCGCTGGTGTCGTCCACCCGCACCTCGCGCAGCATGCGCAGCGGCTTGACGCCGGCTTTGCGAAACACCCCGTTCATCGGCGCGGTGACGCGGGATTCCCGCGTCTCGTCGAACCCGATCTGAATCGCGGAGTAGCCTTCCTTCTGCGGCGTTTTGATCTGCAGAATCGGGCACGGACCGGCTTCGACGACCGTCACGGGAGTGACCTTGCCCGACTCCTCATAGATCTGCGTCATCCCCAATTTTCTACCGATCAGCATTGCCATTTCTGTTTCCTGTTCTCCAACCGATGCCGTCGCGCGCCCCCGGGCTCCCGCCGCGGGTGATCCGACGCCACCCTGGATATCGAGAACCAACACCGGGCCCAGACGCGGGCCTGGTCCTAGGTCTTGATCTCGATGTCCACGCCCGCCGGGAGCACGAGTTTCGTCAGATCATCGATCGTCTGCTGTGTCGTGTGCGTCAGATCGATCAGGCGCTTGTGAACACGCATCTCGAACTGCTCCCGTGACTTTTTGTTCACGTGAGGCGAACGCAACACCGTGTATACCGACCGCTTGGTCGGTAGCGGAATCGGGCCTATCACCCGCGCTCCGGTGCGTCGCGCCGTCCTCACGATGTCATCGGTCGTCCTGTCGAGCATCGCGTGTTCGTACGCCTTGAGCTTGATTCTGATCCTCTGGCCTTCCACTCCGCCTACCTTCTTGCTGCAAGCAGCATCCGTCGCGGTTCTCACCTATGACGGACCCTTTGAATGCGCTGCCGAACCGCCGCTACCCCACTTCGTAGGGCTCGCGCACGCCCCAGCAGCATAATCTCACTCGATGACTTCGGTCACCACGCCGGCGCCCACCGTGCGGCCGCCCTCTCGGATCGCGAACCGCAGCTCTTTCTCCATCGCTATCGGCATGATCAACTCCACCGTCATCTCCACGTTGTCCCCCGGCATCACCATCTCCGTCCCCTCAGGCAACCGCGCTATCCCCGTCACGTCCGTCGTCCGAAAATAAAACTGCGGCCGATACCCATCGAAAAACGGCGTGTGCCGGCCCCCCTCCTCCTTCGTCAATATGTACACCTTCCCCTTGAACTTCGTGTGCGGCGTGATCGACTTCGGCGCCGCCAACACCATCCCTCGCTCCAACTCCTCCTTCTCCATCCCTCGCAACAACAACCCTATGTTGTCCCCCGCTTCCGCCCGGTCCAGTATCTTCCGGAACATCTCCACCCCCGTCACCACCGTCTCCTTCGTCTCCTTGATCCCCACTCGCTCCAACTTCTCCCCCACCTTCACCGTCCCTCGCTCCACTCGCCCCGTCCCCACCGTCCCTCGTCCCGTGATCGAAAACACGTCCTCCACAGGCATCAAAAACGGCTTGTCCACGTCCCTCACCGGCAACGGTATGTACTCGTCCACCGCCTTCATCAACTCCCGTATACTATCCGCCTCCGGCCCCTTCGGATCCCCCTGCAACGCCTTCCACGCCGATCCCCGTATCACCGGTACCTCATCCCCCGGATACTCGTACTGCGACAACAGCTCCCGTACCTCCAACTCCACCAACTCCAGCAACTCCGGATCGTCCACTACATCCACCTTGTTCAAATACACCACGATGTACGGCACGTTCACCTGCCGCGCCAGCAACACGTGCTCCCGCGTCTGCGGCATCGGCCCGTCCGCCGCACTCACCACCAATATCGCCCCGTCCATCTGCGCCGCACCCGTGATCATGTTCTTCACATAGTCCGCATGCCCCGGACAGTCCACATGCGCGTAGTGCCGCTTCTCCGTCTGATACTCCACGTGCGCCGTCGCTATCGTCAAAATCTTCGTCTCGTCCCGCCGCCCGTGCGCCTCAGACGCCTTCGCTACCTCGTCGTACGACACGAACTTCGCCAACCCCAAACTCTCCGCCACCTTCGTGATCGCCGCCGTCAACGTCGTCTTGCCGTGATCAACGTGCCCAATCGTCCCTATGTTCACATGCGGCTTGGTCCGCTCGAACTTCTGCTTTGCCAT
>JBGSIK010000277.1:0-9132 GCA_041742575.1 Candidatus Krumholzibacteriia bacterium | reverse complement strand
GTTCCCATCCGATCGGACTCCGGCCGTTGGTCCCACCCCGGGTGGGACGGGTGAAGAGAGAGGAGCCGGCATACCGGGCCGGCATCCGGGAAGGGGCCGTGATCGAGTCGATCAACGACACCACGATCACGAGTTTCGAGGACCTGCAGCGCATCGTGAACGCGAACGCCAACGTCGGGCTCTACATCCGCTGGACGCAGGACGGCGCGGCGCACGCGGACACCATCGTGCCCGTGTCGATGAAGACGATCAAACCGGGCACCATGGACGAGTTCATCGAGGTCGGCGCCATAGGCCTCTCTCCATATTTCGTCAAGGAGCCGATGGGGTTGGGGGCATCGTTCGCGCGCGGCTTCGCGGAGGCGAACGACATGATCGTTCGCATCATCTCCTATCTTGGGATGCTCTTCACGGGGAAGATCGGCGTGCAGACGCTGGGTGGCCCAATACTAATCACCCAGATGGCGGGCGACGTCGCCCGTTGGGGATTCGATTACCTGCTCGTGTTCCTTGCATTCTTCAGCATTAATCTGTGCATCTTCAACTTGATACCGTTGCTGCCTTTCGACGGCGGGCACCTGGCGTTGCTCGCCTACGAAGCCGCGGTGGGGCGGCCGGTGAACAGGCGTTTACGGGAGATCTTCATGCAGGCCGGATTCGTCCTGATCATCCTGCTCATGCTGTTCGTCATCATGCTGGACCTCAACCGGTGTTCAGGATCCTCGTCCGGTTTGTTCTGACCTTTCCCGTCCTCCGGGCTCGCGAAGTTTCTTGTCGATCGCTTCGAAGATGGCGCCCCAACGCTCGGGCGCCAGGTTGGTCTCCCGGATCGTGTTTGCCACCCGGGTGGTGTCTGTCGTAGAATCCAGCGCTGCGAAAAGACTTTCGGCGATTTCGGGCTGTCCGGGGTAGAAAACGCGGGCGCGCTGGATTTTCACGTAGACCTCGACCAGATATCTCTCGTTGTCCGACAACGGCCGATGATCCGACCGGTTTTCCTCTTTCCGGCTGCAGGGGGCGGAGGCTACGATGAGGGCGGCCAACGCAGCGAACAGGATCCGCGTGGGACGTTTCTTTATGCAGGAATCGATTCGCATTCTTGGGAGTGAGCGCCCGAATACTACTTCGTATAACATTCCGAGGCCCTCTGTCAACAGAACCCCATTGCGTGCTCGCCGCCTTTGGGTTCCCCTCGCGCTGGCTCTGGTGCTTGTTTTCGCGGCCTCCGGGGAAGCGCCCGCCGCCGACCCGGATTCCGAAGCCGCCTCCCCCTTCATCAACCGGATCGTGTTCGAAGGAGCGAACAGCATATCCGCCAAGGAACTCAAGGGGCAAATGAAGACCAAGGGCCCGTCGTTCTTCAACATCTTCCGCAAACCGCGGTTGGACGAGCGGACGCTGGACCGCGACATCGCGAACCTCGAAGGTTACTATCACTCGGCGGGCTTCTTCGAAGCCTCGGTAGTGCTCGATCGGTTGGATTACTCGGAGGACGGGCGCTTCGTGGACGTCATAATAGCGATCGAAGAAGGAAAACCCACCGTGGTGGAATCAGTGGGATTCTCGGAAAATAGCCTCATCGATCCCAAGGAACTGGCCAAGGGTTTGCTGCTCCGGCCGGGCGACCCATACAACGTCGCCTTTCTCGACAGCGATATCTATACCCTGAGGTCGAAGTACTTCGACCGCGGGTATCTGGCCGTCTCCCTACGCGAACAGGTGACGATGCGGGACTATCGAGCGACCATCCGCTACGATATCGAACCGGGAACCCAGATAACGATCCGGAGTATCCAGATCTCGGGGAACACCCTTTCGAAGGATCATGTGATAGAGAAGGAATTCGCTTTCGAGGCCGGCGACATATGCCGCCTGAGCAAGCTGGTGGAAACTCAGCGAAACCTCTTCGAAACGGGATTGTTCACCGTGGTGGACATTACGCCGGAGAACCTCGATCCCCTGGAAAGAACCGTGGAGATCCACGTGCGGGTGAGGGAGCGCAAGGCCGCGTACGTGGAAGGGGGATTCGGGGTGGGTAACATCGTGGGCAGCCGTGTGTTCGGCGAGTGGGGAACTCGGAATCTGTTTGGCACCGGACGCGGATTCAGAGTCAAAACCGAGTACGGATACGACCTGTTCGAGGGAGCCGAGGTGGATTTTTCCAAGCTTCAGTTCGAGAACGTTTTTTATCGTTACGACGCCGAATACCACCAGAGGTACATCTTCGGCGTCAAGCTGCTATTGTCCTTGAACGCGTTCCTGGAGAAAGACGCCACGGTGGAAGAGCTCCAGGTCAAGAAGGTGGGAGGACAGCTTCTGAGCAGGCGGAGGCTCACCCGGAGTACGGACCTTCTTCTGGGGCTGTCGGACGAGCGGATCCGGCGTCTCGCGTTCGGGGCCCCCGAAGAGCGGTCCACGTCGAGGTTCGCGACCGCCAGCGTGAGCCACGACCGGCGGGATTTCGTTCTCAACCCCAGAACCGGGACCTATCGCTTCCTGCGGGTGAAGCTGGCCGGCGGAATTCTGGGGGGAGACAACGATTTCTACACGTTGAGCTCATCCGTGCAGTGGTACTGGCCTGTCTTCTCCGGTGAGGTGTTCGCGGTTCGGGTTCGCGCCGGATACGCCGACTATTTCGGCGGGTCCAGCGAGGTGCCGATCGAAGACCGTTTCTTTGCCGGCGGCGGTAACTCCGTTCGCGGATACGATAACAACAGCCTCGGCCCTACCACTGTTCTGAACCAGGAGACCGGGGATTTCGCGCCGGCGGGCGGACAGGTCTTGCTGATCACCAACGCCGAGCTCAGGTTCCCGATTCCCCTGCTCTCGCGCATCAACATCACCGGCGCGGCGTTCTTCGACGGGGGAAACGTTTGGGAGAACGCGAAGGCGATTCACGTGACCGACTTCGAACTGGTCAAGAGCAAGAGCGATGTGGATGTGAACGACTACCGCTACGGCACCGGTATCGGTATCAGGTACAACACGCCGGTCGGGGCGATACGCCTCGATTATGGTATACCTCTCAAAGTGGACGAAACGACTTCCGACAAGGGCCAGTTCCACTTGAGCCTGGGACAGATATTCTGAGCGGCGCGGCATGCAACCAACCATGAGCGGTCGTAAACGCAGACTCGGCAGGTATCGCACGGGGCTTTCCCTGGCGGTGGCGATCGTTGCCGCTATCGCGATCGCTTTCGTCGTGCTGACGAGGAGCAGGTTGCTGCCGTACCAGGTGGCGAAGTACGTCAATCGCCACTTGCTCGTTGACACAAGGTTCGAGTTCTCCTGCGGCGGGATCTCCGGCGACCTGGTGAAGCACGTCGTGATCCACAACCCGGTGCTTCGTTACCATGCGCAGGAGGCGTCGTTCAACGTCTTCCGTGCGGACGAGATCGAGATCGACTACGACGCCTTCGGAGTATTCAGGCTCAACCTGGTCGTGCATGAGCTTCGTCTGCGTAACGTCGGGCTGCAAATCCGCCAGGACGAGCGCGGCCGGCTGATCTTGCCCATCCCGCTGGAAACGGGGGAGAAGGGCACGGTGGGCGCCTTTTCCGCGCGCGCCGACGTTCGTCGCTTCGTCATCGATGGACTTCGCCTCAATTTCGGGACCGGCGACCGTGAACTGGCGGTGCGGGACGTCAACGTGAAGGGCGCAATCCAATATGCGGATGGTGTCGGGCGCCTCCAAATAGACACGGGCAGCGCTTATCTGCAGCAGTCCGGAACCGCCGTGCGCTCGCTGGAATTGGACGTGGTGCACGAAACGGACGCCCTGCGCGTCCGGAAGTTCGCAGCGCGCCTGGACCGTTCCTACGTGATGGCGAATGGGGCGTTCCGAAACGGCGAGTTCGAACGGCTCCAGCTCGTGTTCAATCCGATCGTTCTGGAGGAACTGCACTCGCTCGGGTTGGTGCCGGACCTGGCGGGAGAAATGGTGGGCGATGTCGTTCTCGACGGGCCCGCGGGCTCGCTTTCCGCGAGCGGCACGGCGACGGGCACCGGTTTCGGCCTGGAAATGAAGGAGCTTGCGTTCCGTTTTTCGCTGGCAAAGGATGAACTGCGGTTCCAGAGCGTGGCCGGCGAGGTTTTCGACACCAGACTCGACGGGACTCTTCGATACGGATGGGGCCGCCGAAAGGGCTTCAACTATGACGGAATCGTCGGCGGCTTGGATCTGGCGCACGGCTTCCTGCCGAACCGCGGGTTGCCTCCGACCGATTTCTCCGGGCGTTGCACGCTCGCGTTCGACGGGGTCCGGACCTACACCATCCGCGCCGAGCTGGACAGCGCTATGTTCGGCGGCTACGAGTCCTACGGCACCTTCTTCGCGGGCGAATGGGAGGGTGCGTCCGGGCTCACGATCGACGAGATTCGATCGACGCGGCCCGGTTACACCATCGAGGGTTCCGGTCGCATCGGTCGCCGTGGAGAGACTGAAATGGTGTTCAGTGCGTTCGGGAACGATCTCACCTACCTGTGGGATTACGCGTCGCTCCCGCGCATCGCCGGCGATTTCTCCGTGGGCGGGAAGCTCTCCGGCCCCATTAATGATCTCAAGATCAACCTCAACGGTGCCGGGCGCGGCTTGGGATATCTCTTCGTCGGCGTCGATAGCGCCGCCGTTCAGGCGGAGGTGGAGGGAGTGGGAAGCGATACCGTCGCGGCGCGCGTGGACGTGACGGGGCGGTCCGTGTTCTTGGCGGGCCGGCGATTCGCGTCTCCACATCTCCGGCTCGACACGGGAGGCGGAACCACCAGGGTGACCGACTTCAGTTTCTCCCGCGGCGACACCTCGGTGACCATGGGTTTCGAGATCACGAAGGGAAATGACGCGACCGACATCAATTTCCAACACATCAATGTGGCCGTGCCGGGAGAGGCCTGGCGGAACGAACGCCCTGCGGTGCTTCGTGTCAGTTCGGGGGCTCTGCGGCTCGACTCCCTCGTTTTTTCCGCGCCGAGCGGTCTCGTGGGGATGGCGGGCGGATATTCCGAGCGTGACGGGACGTGTCGCATCGACGGCTGGGCTGAGGACTTCGAGCTCGGGCTCTTGCGCGAGGGGCTCTCGCTGCCCATCCGGCTCTCCGGCCGGTGCGATGCGAGCGTGCACGTGGAGGGCGCCTTGGCCAGTCCGCGGGCGGTCCTGGATGTCCGGGTCGGTGCGGGCACGGTCGATAGCGTTCAGTTTGACGCGCTGCATGTGAACGCCGGTTTCTCCGATGGCCGCTACCGCCTGACCCAGCTTGCGATCGCGGAGGGGGGCGACTCGCTCTCCGCCTCGGGCTGGTGGGACGTCGGCATCACGCCGGATTCTCTCCTTTCCGACCGGTCGGGGATCAAAGCGGCCTTTGACCGTCCCTTCCGGTTGGCCCTCGACTGCACGCACTTCCCGGTACCGTCGGCTATGGACGCCATTCACGCGCGGACGACCGTGGGCGGCGCGTTCACGGGAACGGTCGTGTTGGAGGGCACGCCGAGGGACCCCGACGTGACCGTACGCGGTGTCATCGACCCCAGAGACGGCCGTGGTATGAGGCTTCCCACGACCACCATGGATCTCGCTCACCATCGGGGGAGGCTGGAGATCACGGAGGTCTCGCTGGGCGGAGGGCTCAACGCTCGCGTGCGCGGTGTCGTACCTGTGAGCTTGAGCATGCTCCACGGCCCCAGGTTGGACCGCGACGCGCGCATGGACCTCGGAGTCACATTCGATTCCTCGGATCTTTCGCTACTGCTCCCGTACGCGCCGTGGCTCTCCCGCTTGTCAGGCAACTTGCGGGGCCGCGTCACCGTCGCCGGAAAAGTCTCGGACCCGGATTTCTCCGGCCGCGTCGAACTGGTCGACGGCGCCGCGAGGTTCACGGCGCTGGACGAGGCCTACACGGATGTGGACGCGCAGGTCACGTTCCGCGATGACTCCATCGATCTCGTGTCGATCCGAGGGCGCTCGCGCGGGAAAGACGCGTTCTCCGGAAGTGGAACGGTGAAGTTCAAAGGCTTCAGGCCGAGCGACTACCGTGCGGACGTCACCCTCCAGAATTTCTGGATCAGGCGAAAGCCCGACTACGAAGCGCTCCTCGATGGGACCATCGCCGTCCGCACGCACGAGAACCCGTCGGACCGGCGTGTGCCCGACATCACGGGCCGGCTCAAGATCGAGCAGGCCGAAATCGAATACACGTTCGAGTCCGCCGGGGCCGGGAGACCGTCGGCGATCACGCTCCCGTCCGCGTCGCCGAAGTGGATCTGCAGCATCGATCTCGACGCGGACAACAACCTGTGGGTTCGAAATCCGGACATGAACATCGAGCTCGCCGGCAACTTGATCCTGAAACGCGACGCCCAGGGGCTTTACCTTCGCGGCGAGCTCAACGCCCTGCGCGGTTCGTATACGCTCTACAACAACAAGTTCACTCTGATCGACGGCACCCTCGACTTCTCCGCGGCCGAGGTGGCGCGACCGGAAGTCAGCATCAACGCCTACACACCATACCGCGTCGAGAACGGAGAGGAACGCCGGATATACTTGAGCCTCAACTGGAAGAGAGACCAGAAGGAGCCGGAGATTCAACTCAGCTACGACGACCCGGGCTACTACGAAAGCGACCTGTGGCGCATGCTTGGCGGGACCGACATCGCCGGCGGCTTGGCGGCCAACACGCTCGAGAAGGTGCTCAATGAACAGATGAGCGGGATCACGATTCATGTGGACCGGCAGGCGACAGGCCGTACCAGCGGCGGCGCGCCGGAGAGCGAAATGGTCATCGGAGTGGGCAAGTACCTCTGGGAGGATCTGTATCTGACGTACCGCCAGGGTCTCACTGTGACCGCCGATCAGACCGTGGAGGTCGAATACCGTCTCCGGAACATGATCTTCCTGCGCTCCGGGATCATCCGTCATTCCAATCCCCGCTACTACGGCAGCATCCTCCGCTCCACCGACGAATACAACCTGGACGTCAAGTTCCGCTGGGAGTACTGACGCGCGACCGCAGGCGAGCGGAAGCGAGCGGGAGCTCGTGGAAACGCGCGGGAGCGAACGGGAACGCGCGGGAGCGCTTGGAAGCTCTTGGGAGCGCGGCAGCGCGCGACAATACGTGGAGGCGCGAGGGATTTTCCCTTGTGAGAGGGCGGCGCCAAAAGCTATACTTATTCAGTACTTATGCTTATCGCCGCCCCCTGGGGGTGGTCCGAAGTGATGCAGCATAACGGTTTTCAAGCAAAGCGGTTACCGCCTCGAGCCCGAATGGTGGCCATAGCGGCGCTCGCGGTCTTCGGTGTGACGCTCGCCTTCGGCGGTGCGCATTCCCAGCGCTTCGGCCGCAACAAGATCCAGTACGAGGACCTCCAGTGGCGGGTGTTGAGCACCCCCCATTTCGATATCCACTTCTATCAGGGTTCGGAGGGTTTCGCCGCCCGGGCGGGTCTGGTGCTGGAGGACGGCTACGACATGCTGTCCTACAAGCTCAAGACGGTGCTGCCGTGGCGGGTGCCGGTCATCCTGTATTCTTCGCACAACGATTTCCTCCAAACCAACGTCACCACGTCGCTCCTCCCCGAGGGCGTTCAGGCGTTCGCGGAGCCGTCACGGCGCAGGATCGTGCTCCCATTCACGAGCTCGTTCCCGGAATTCGCCCACACCGCGATCCATGAACTGGCCCACGTGTTCACGTTCGAGATCGTGTACAACCGGATGCTCGACAACATATTCACGCGCAGCTACGTTTTCCCGATGTCGCTGTGGATCGCCGAGGGGTTGGCGGAGTACCTCGCGGTCAAGTGGGATCCCGACGCCGACATGTTCATCCGTGACGCCGTCATCCACGACTACCTGTTCCCGCTGGAGGGCCTCACGGGGTACTACGTGTACAAGCAGGGGCAGTCGGTGATGAATTACATCGAAGAGACGTACGGCCCCGACAAGGTATTGGACATCCTCCACGCGCTCGCCGGCACGCGCAGCGGCGACGCGGCGCTCGAACGCACGGTCGGGTTGAACACTCTGGAACTGAGCGAGCGCTGGAAAACGGCCCTACGGAAGCACTATTGGCCCCTCTACCCGGACAAGGTCGACATCGATGAATACGGGCGGCGGCTCACCGACCACCTCGAGGATTACGCGTACTACAACATGAAACCCGTCATGTCTCCCGACGGCGAGAAGATCGTGTTCTTCTCCGACCGTGGCGGATTGATCGACATCTACCTGATGTCGGCGCTCGATGGGAAGATCATCCGCAAACTGGTGAGCGGGCACCGCTCCAATCGTTTCGAGTCCCTGCACTTCATGAACAGCAGTATCACCTTCAGTCCCGACGGCAAGTACATCGCATTCGTGGCCAAATCCAAGGGACACGATACGCTGTTCATCGTGGAAACGGAGTCCGGAAAGGTCAACAAGGAGATCTCGATAGCCGCCGATGGACTCGCGGCCCCGGATTGGTCGCCCGCGAAGAACGAGATCATCCTTTCCGCCACATTCGACGGACAAACCGATCTCGTGCTGGTGGACGTGGAAAAGGGGACGTTCAGGAGACTGACCGACGATCCGGCCGATCAGCTCACACCTCGTTTCTTCCCCGACGGGAAGCGGGTGGTGTTCACGTATTACCCGGAGATCACGATCAACGTTCCCACCGACTTTTCCGGCGACAACCGGCAGAAGCTGAGTGAGATGGACTTCGTGAGCGGCAAGAACGTCGTCCTCGGCAAATCGTACGACATCTGGGAATACGACATCGAAACCGGGCGTTCGCGGCCGCTGGTCGAATCGAGCGGAGACGATACCAGCCCGGTGGTGCTTTCGGACAGTGTGACGCTGGTCTACACCTCCGATGAATCCGGCATCAACAACCTGCATACGGGCAGCATAGAAACGGGCGAATATCACCGGGTGACGGATGTGCTTGGCGGCATCTTCACCCCGGACGTGAACGAGGCTGCGGGGCGGATCACGTTCTCGGCGTTCCGGAAGGCCGGCTACGACGTTTACATCTCCGACGACCTGGAGGGGATACTCAGCCGACGGTATGACCAAACCGAGCCTCCGCCGTTGCTGCACGCGCTGGGTTCTTCGCCTTACGACTCCCCGCGTGCGGAGGAGGTCGCCGTGGATCGCACCTTCCG
>JBGSIK010000276.1:0-4719 GCA_041742575.1 Candidatus Krumholzibacteriia bacterium | reverse complement strand
GATGGACCCTCTCATTATGGCTCGCCGAAAAACGGCCCCGGAGGGCCCTTAATGACCGCCCGCATCATTCTGAACCGACCCGTTTTCGTCATCCCCAGACCGACTTTACTTTGTGCCCAGATTGCGGGATAATGGCTGTTCGACCGGCGTGCCGACGCCCTCGGCGTGTGCGCCTCGGGGAGAGAACTCTCAAGCCATTACGAATGAAGGAGCTGACCATGAGATCCGTACGCATGATGCTCGCGGCCCGGTTGGGGGCGGCGGTGGCCCTCCTGGCCGTCGTCGCGTTCACGATCGCCCCCGCACCCACGATGAGCGAGGAGGACACAGTCGATTTGAACGTCCATCTCTCCCCCGAGGTTCTGAAAGCGCGTATCCAGAAGTACGCGCCCATCGACATCACCTACGACGAGTCGGTCCTGTCGCAGGCCGAGAAGGACGCCCTCGTTTCACTGGTGCGGGCGGGCGAGGTCATGGATCAGATCTTCCTACGCCAGGTGTGGGCCGGAAACGTCGATCTCCGCGACCAGTTGGAGAAGGCCGCTCGGGCGGGCGAAGCCGGCGAGGCCGGGACCAGTCCGGAGAACGCCGCCCTCATGCAGGATCTCCTCCACTTCTACCGGATCAACTTCGGACCGTGGGACCGCCTGGCCGAGGACGCGCCCTTCATCGGCGATATGAGGAAGCCCGCCGGCGCCGGTTTCTATCCCGAAGGCGTGACGGCCGAGGAATTCAACGCGTTTCTCACGACCCACCCCGATCAGGCGGAGGCGTTCAAAGGGTACTTCACCGTCATACGGCGCGACCGGGACGGCGGGTTCGTCGCGATTCCCTACAACGAGGCGTACAAGGATCTGTTGAACAAAGCCGCGGTCTTCCTGAATGAGGCGGCGACGGCCCTCACCGCCGCGAAGGCTGCGAAGGACACGACGAACGGAACCGATTACACCACGCTCGCCGCTTATCTCCGCAGCCGCGCGGCCGCGTTCGCCTCCAATGATTACTACCAAAGCGACATGGACTGGATGGACGTCAAGGACAACATCGTTGACATCACCATCGGCCCCTATGAGGTTTACGAGGACGCCCTCTTCGGCTACAAGGCCGCCTTCGAGGCGTTCATCGCCATCCGCCACCCGGCCGACAGCCGGCGGCTTGCCGACCTCAAGGACTTCCTCCCGGGCATGGAGCGGAATCTCCCCATTCCGGACGAGCACAAGAACCTCAGCCGGGGCTCGGATTCGCCCATCAGCGTGGTCGACCTGGTATTTGGCGCCGGCGACACCAAGGCCGGCGTGCAAACGGTCGCTTTCAATCTCCCCAACGATGAGCGCGTGCAGCAGGCCAAGGGCAGCAAAAAGGTGATGCTCAAGAACATCTCGCGCGCGAAGTTCGACAAGATCCTCGTCCCCATCGCCGATGTGGTGCTCGACCCCGCACAGCGCGGCATGGTCGAGTTCGAGGTGTACTTCACCAACACGCTCATGCACGAGCTTTCGCACGGCCTGGGACCCGGGAGCATCACGCTCTCGGACGGCACCGAGACGACGGTAAACCGCGCTTTGCAGACGCTCTACCCGCCCTTGGAGGAAGCGAAGGCCGACATCATGGGGCTCTATAATACCGCCTATCTGGTCGAGCAGGGCTACCTCTCGCGCGACCATGAAACAAAGGCGTACGTGAGCTTCCTCCCCGGGTTCTTCCGGTCGATCCGCTTCGGCGCCACCAGCGCGCACGGCAAGGCCAACATGATGGAGTTCAATTACATGAAGGAGAAGGGCGCCATCACGCTGGATCCGGAGTCGAAGCGCTACCACGTGAACCTGGAGAAGATGCCGGCGGCAGTCCGCGAGATGACGCGTGACATCTTGATGATACAGGCCCTCGGCGATTACGCCGCGGCGGAGAAGTTCATCGCCACTTACGGCGAAACGCCGCCGGAGGTGGAGCAGTTACTGAGGCAACTCGAATCGATCCCGACCGACATTGAGCCCATTTATACAGCGGAACGATTTCTGCGAAGCAACTGACGGCGCGCGGCGGCGATCGAGATGAAAGAGAAGAGATCGCAACCCGCCGCCCCCCGGCCGACGCTCCGGCCGCTGGTCGTGGTTCTGCTCGCCGTGTACGCGCTCATCGCCGCGGCGTCTTTTCTTCCGCACGCCCAGCTGTGGGGTGTGAACCACCTGGCGTTCTATTCCCTCCCCATCCGTATAGCCGTGTTGCTCCTTCTCGGCGTCGCTTTTCTGCCGCCCGTCGCCCGAACGGTCCACGCCGCTCTCCTTCGTTTTTCGCAGGCGTTGAAGTCAGGCGGCCGGGTTGTGGATGCGCTGCTGCCGGCCGTAGCGGTCCTTTCCGTGTTCTTGTTCTGGACGCTGCGTACATCCACGAACCTGCTCGGCGACGGCCAGCTCATCGCGCAGAGCTTCGAAGCGGCCGCGCAGGGAAACGACGATGTGGTGATGCGAAGTCCGAAAGCGATCGTCCTTGAGGAGGCCATCGCTCCGGGCGGCACGCTCGCCTACTATGGCGCGGCCAGGCTGGGTACCTTCCTGTTCAAGAAGAGCCCGGTGTGGGGGATCCGCTTTTTCAACTGCCTGCTCGGCGCGGTGTTCGTGTATCTTCTGCTTCGGATAGCCCGCCGCGCGTCCCTTTCGTCCGAGTCACGGCTGTGGCTCATCGTGCTTGCGCTCTTCTCCAGCCCGATCCAGCTGTTTTTCGGATATGTCGAGATGTACCCGCCGTTCGTCATCGCCGGGTTCCTGTACCTGATCGCGGGACTGAAGACCCTGCGCGAGCGGCGCCGTTTGTGGCTTCCGGCGGCGCTCTTCGTGGTCGCGGTGTACACCCACATACAGGCCATGCTGTTCGCACCGTCGTTGCTCTATCTCGTGGCACAGCGCGTTTCCAGAGACCGATCCGCCGTCGAGAAATACACCTGGCCGACCCTCACCATGCTCACGGTGGCGGCGGCCGTAATCGCCGGCTTCACGAAGTTCAACCGGTACTATCTGCCGTTTCGCGGGGATGAGAAATCATACGGTTTGTTGTCCTTCGTGCATCTCGCCGATATCGCCAATGAGTTGTTGTTGTTGATGCCGGTGCTCCCGTTGTTCGTGGGCATGCTGTGGATCGCGCGCTCGCTCCGGCGCACGGGCGGGCGCGAAAAGCCTGATGCCTCCCCGGACGCGACGGCGTGGTTCACGACCACCGGCGAGTGGCAGTATGTGACACTGATCCTGGTCCCGTTCGTCACCTACCTGCTGCTCTTCAAGCCGGAGATCGGTATGGCGCGCGACTGGGACTTGTTCACTGCGGCCAATCTCGGGCTGGTGCCGTTCGCGCTCCTGGTTCTGAATCGTTATCAACGATTGACCAAGACACCGTCCACGGCCGCGTTCACCACGCCGGCGGTCGCGATCTGCGTCGCGCTGACCGTCGCCTGGGTGGGAATCAACGCCTCCCCGACACGCTCCACGGAGCGGTCCGAACGTATTCTCGAGTACGACCGGACGCACGCGTCCTACGCCTACGAGAACCTCGCCATCTTCTACCACACCGACGGGAAGCTGGATAAGGCCATAGCGATGATGGAGGAAGCCACCGAGGTCTCGCACAATCCGAGGCAGTACACACGCCTTGCCATGTTTCTGGACGAGAGGGGCCGTGCCGACGAAGCGCTCAGGCTCATGCGGAACGTGGTTGCGAAACACCCGGCTTACGACAAGTCACGTTTCTATTTTGTGTCGCAGCTCGAGCGGCTCAAGATGTGGGACGAACTCCTGGCCGTCTCGCGCGACGGCACGCGGTATCAACCGCAGGAACCGGCTTACTGGTTTTACGTGGGGGAAGTCTCGGTCTCGAAGGGGGAGATCAAAGAAGGTCTATTGGCCTACCGTAAGTGCCTGGCGCTGAACCCGCCCGATGTCGTCCGAACCCGGATCCGCGAGCAGTTGAGGATCTACGCACCCGAGGGAAAATGAGCCTCGTGCCTCTCCCTAGTGGCCCACCGCCCGCCCGCTCCCGCGCGGATCGCAAGCGCCGGCAAGCTTCCCGCGCTCGATCATGATCGCCTGGACATCTCCAATCGGTTCCCGGATCTCGATCTTGTGACCCATTTCGATCAGAGCGTCGATGACATCGGGGGCGAGCGCGCGGTTCTCGATGTAGATACGGTCGGGCAGATATTGCTCGTGGAAACGCCTTGCCGCCACCGCCTCTTCGATGAGCATACCGTAATCGACCACGTTCAGGATAACCTGCAGTATCGAAGTCGGGATCGTGGAACCGCCGGGAGTGCCGAGGACCATGTACAGTCGACCGTCGCGGAGAACCATGGTCGGCACCATCGAGCTCAACATCCGCTTGCCCGGTTCGATGGCGTTGGCTTCGCTCCCCACCAGGCCGTACAGGTTGGCATGACCGGGCGCGATCGCGAAGTCGTCCATCTCGTTGTTGAGCAGGAACCCGGCGCCCTCGACCGTCACCCCCGAGCCGTAAGAGTCATTGAGCGTGTAGGTGTTGGCGACCGCATTCCCCCATCGATCCACGATCGAGTAGTGCGTGGTGTGTACGGGCTCCGCCGCCCGCGCGGCTTGCAGCAGGTCTTCCCCTTCCAGCGTTTCGATCGCAAGAACGGAATCCGGGGATATCATGGCGGAGAGTTCCCGTATGACCTTCGGAGAAATCATCTCCTGCCACGGACTCGGATAGAGGTCC
>JBGSIK010000275.1:0-1898 GCA_041742575.1 Candidatus Krumholzibacteriia bacterium | reverse complement strand
AGCGCCTGGACGCGGCGGCGATGGCCGAGTTCGGCAGGGCTGGCGAGGTCATGGTGGAAACGCCGTCGGGGCCGGCGAAGCTGACGCGTGACGAGTTGACGGTTAAGGTCGAAGGTAACAGCCCGTATGCGGTCAAGGAGGATCGCGGCATCACGGTTGCGCTCAACCTGGAGATCACCGATTCTCTTCGGTTGGAGGGTCTGGCGAGGGAGGTCGTGAATCGTCTGCAGAACCTGCGGAAGAAAGCGGGTTTTGAGGTGACCGACCGGATACGGATCCGATACGGCGGGGGCGAGGTGGCAGGCAGGGTTTTTGCTAGTCAGGGCTCGCTGATCGAAAGCGAAACGCTGGCGGTGGAGGTTGCCGCCGGTCCGTCCGGCTGGACGGACAGGGTGGAGTTCGAGGTCGATGGGGACTCCTTCCAACTCTGGATCGCAAAAGCCGGGGATTGAAAAACGGTGCTCATGCGGAGACCCGTCGGCGGCTCGAGGCATCAAATATTAGGTTGACACGTTGTCAACCCAATTGTATGTTTCCTTCGCCCCAGCGCAAGCGGCTGGCCCACAACTCTTTGCGATAGAAGAGGTTACGTGAAATGACCAAGCGAGAACTCCAGCGCTTCAAAAAGCTCATCGAAGAGGAGAAACAGCTGGTCCTCGAGAAGCTCGGAATGATCGAGGAGGAGATCGAGGGATTGCGTTCGAACAACTCCGGCAACCAGAGCTACTCCAACCACATGGCCGACATCGGAACGGACGCGATCGACCAGGAGCAGGCGTTCTTGCACGCGAGCAAGGGCGCCGATTATCTCCTCGAGCTGGAAGATGCCCTGCAACGAATCGAAAAAGGCACCTACGGAGTCTGTGAGAACTGCTCGGGAAAGATCCCCTTTCGCCGCCTCGAAGCTTATCTCGCCGCCAGGCTCTGCGTCATGTGCAAATCCAAACTGGAGAAGCTCCAGAGGAGTTGACGTGGGATTCCTGGTCCCCGCCGCAGTGGTGATCGTCGTCGATCAGGTCACCAAACAGCTCTTCTGGCACACATTCGACGCGGGACAAAGCGTCGACATCCTTCCCGGAATCCTCAGGATCACCTTGGTCAGGAACGCAGGTGCCGCCTTCGGCATGCTCCAGGGCGCCCGGCCGTTTTTCATTCTCACGAGTATTTTAGCGGCGATCGTCATCCTCTATCTCGGCTGGCGCCTTCCCCGCTCGGAGCGTTACCGGCGGTTTCTGCTGGGGTTCATCCTCGGGGGGGCGGTGGGCAACCTGATCGACAGGGCCTACGCCGGTGAGGTGATAGACTTCATCGAGATGGGTGTCAACGGGCACTGGTGGCCGGTCTACAACGTGGCCGATGTGGCGGTGACGATCGGGGCAGTGCTGCTGCTCGTAGAGCTGCTGCGAGAGAAGCGGAAAAATGAGCCGGGAATCGCGGGAGCCGCTGGCGGCGACGGCGCGAAGGAATAGGGACCGGCGGGCCGTCCGACCGACTGGAATGAAAGCCACAACGCGCGTCAAAGCCAAAATGCGCGTCAAAGCCAAAAAAAACGCGCACGAACATGGGAGCACTGGAGGACATCGTTTTTGTAGTCGAACCCGGCGAGGCCGGCCAGCGGCTCGACCGTTTGTGCGTCTCCAGATACAAGTCACTATCTCGTAATCAAATCCAGATCCTGAACGAGAAGGGTGGCATCACCGTCGACGGCGTCGCGCGCCCGGACAGCTTCACGGTCACCGCCGGCCAGAGAATCGAGGTGCGGCCGTCCGCCGTCCACCGAGAGGGGTGGGACCCCGACCGCGTCCCCGAGCCGCAGGGAATCCCGGTGCCCCTCGTGTACGAAGACGAGGACATCGTCGTCGTGAACAAACCGCCCGGTCTCGTCGTCCACCCGGCGC
>JBGSIK010000274.1:0-4319 GCA_041742575.1 Candidatus Krumholzibacteriia bacterium | reverse complement strand
CGAAAACACGGGAGGATTCGCTTGCGCGGCGGGCGCGGTCGCTGGTACTGTGGAGCGGCGCCGAATCGACAAAAACCGCATCCGCAATTCTGGGTATGAGCGATGATTGAAGTCCACGAGATCCACAAGCAATTCAAGCTCACCAAGCGCCAGAGGCGCGAGGTGGGCGAGCAGCTCGATGGGTCCATTCTGGAGGCGGTCGCCGGACTGAGCTTCGAATGCCGGCCGGGACGGATTTTCAGTCTGCTCGGCCCCAACGGCGCCGGCAAGACCACCACGCTGCGCATGATCGCCACCATGCTCAGGCCCACCTCCGGCTCCATCGAAGTGGACGGCTTCGACACTGCCAAGGAACCCGCCGAGGTGCGCAGACGATTGGGGTTCCTGACCGGGACCACGCGCCTCTACGACCGGCTCACGCCCGCCGAGCTGGTTCGATATTACGCCGACCTGCACGGCATCGACCGCGGTACGCTCGCCCGCCGGCGCGACGAGATTTTCACGCTGCTCGACATGCACAAGTTCGCCAACCAGCGTATCGGCAAGCTGTCGAGCGGTATGAAGCAGAAGGTATCCATCGCCCGGACGATCATCCACGACCCCTCCGTGCTGGTCCTGGACGAAGCCACGGCGGGCCTGGACGTGATCGCGTCCCGCGCCATCATTCACCTCATAAGGGACGCCGGCAACCGGGGGAAGACGGTGCTGTTCTCGACGCACCGCATGGGAGAGGTGAGCCTGCTCAGCGACGACCTGGCCATCATTCACAGGGGGCGTCTCCTGTTCAACGGCACCCTCGAGGACTTCACCAGAGGGATGAAAACCAACACGGTCGAGGACGAATTCATACGGATGGTGGAGGAGGCGTGACATGAACACGGTCTCGACCGTTTTTCGCAAGGAGCTCATCGACACCGTCCGTGATCGCCGCACGCTCATGTTCATGATCGTGATCCCGCTGCTGCTGTTTCCGATTCTGTTCAAGATCATTTTCACCGTCGGGGAGTCGCATCGGAAGCAGGCGGAAGAGAAGACGCTTCGCGTGGCCTGTTACGACCATGGCAACGCGTCCCGGTTCGTCCAAATGCTGCGGGAGCGGGACGGCCTGGAGCTGGTGGCCGGAGTCCCCGAGGACAGCATCCAATCCTACCTTCAAGCGGAGCGATTGGACGGGGCTTTTGTGATCGACGGCGAGTTCGATGAGAAGATCGCTGGACTTGCGTCGGGTCGAATCGACCTTTACTACAAGTCCACCGACGACCAGAACATCGTGAGAAATCGTATCAAGGCCGTGGTCGAAGACTACGAGAAGGAAATCCTCAAAGCCCGCTTCGAGCGGCTGGGGCTTTCGCGGGACGTCGTCACCGGCATCACACTCGACGGCCACAACGTCGCCAGTGTCAAAGAGCAATTCGGCAAGCAGGCCGGTGGCTTTCTTCCCTACATCTTCATCATCTTCTGTTTCATGGGCGCCATGTACCCCGCGATCGATCTGGGCGCGGGCGAGAAGGAACGCGGCACGCTGGAAACGCTGTTGACAGCTCCCGTGAACCGGTTTCACATCCTGCTGGGCAAGTTCGGGGTGGTGGTGTTGACCGGGCTCCTGTCCGCCGTCGTATCGGTGTTCGGCATGTACCTCGGTCTCCGCCAATCCAGTGAAATTCCACCCGAGATTCTATCCGTCATCGCCAGGATACTCGGAGTCGACACCATACTGATGGTGTTCAGCTTGCTCGTGCCGCTCACGGTTTTCTTCGCCAGCATTCTGCTCTCGGTTTCCATGTCGGCCAGATCGTTCAAGGAAGCGCAGAGCTTGATCACCCCCCTCAACCTTGCCGTCATCGTCCCGGCTGCAGTCGGGTTGATCCCCGGCGTCACCATGAACTACAAGACCGCGCTGGTACCGGTGTTGAACGTCTCGCTCGCGACGAAGGAGATCATCGCCGGAACGATAACCGTCGGTCACCTGGCCGTCGTGTATGCGTCACTGGTCATCTTCGCCGTCCTCAGCCTGTGGGGATCGGTGTTATGGTTCCGGCGGGAAAGCACCATATTCCGTTCGTGACATCGAGCGCGCCACTTCCGTCCGATCCGATTGCAGACGTATGATCCTTGCGGATGAACCCATTCTGACCACGATCCGGGCGTCGCTGCTGGATTGGTACTCCGTCCACCATCGGCGGTTGCCATGGCGGGAAACGCGCGATCCCTATCGGATCTGGGTCTCGGAGGTCATGCTGCAGCAGACGCAGGCGAAGACGGTAGCGCCCTACTACGTTCGGTTCATCTCGGCCTTTCCCGACGCAGGCGAGCTCGCCCGGGCGGACCTGGACCGGGTGTTAAAAACGTGGGAGGGTCTCGGATATTACGCACGCGCGCGCAATCTCCACCGCGCCGCCCGAATCGTTTGCGAGCAACATGGCGGGCGCATCCCCGACGACCCCGTTGCCTTCCGGGCGCTTCCGGGCGTGGGCGACTACATCTGCGCGGCTGTCCAGAGCATCGCCTTCGGGGCTCGTTTGGCGGTCTTGGATGGAAACGCGAAGCGCGTACTCGCCCGGCTGTTTGTCATCGACTTGCCGGTCGACCGCACGTTCGCTCAAGGAACATTCCGGGAGGCCGCCGATCGCCTGCTCGATCCCGCCGAACCGGGAACGTTCAATCAAGCGGCGATGGAACTCGGCGCCGTCATATGCCGGCCGGCCAAACCGTTCTGCGCGGATTGCCCGCTTCTCCCCCACTGCCGCGCGCACCAGACATCGCGCCAGCGCCATCTCCCGGTCCGGGCGGGGAAAGCACCCCCACCGACGTACCATTTTGCAGCGGCTGTCGTCGAGGACGGCGGCCGCCTTCTGCTCGCCCGCCGACAACCGGAGGGATTGCTGGGGGGATTGTGGGAGTTCCCCGGCGCCAAAGTCGCGAACGGCGAAACGCCGGAGGCCGCGTGCGCGCGTGGGATTCGCCACTCGTTCGGGCTCATCGTCGACGTTGAGAAGCGTATCGCCCGGGTGAGACACGCATACACGCATTTCAAGATGGAAATCGATGTCTTCCGCTGCCGTCACCGGGGCGGTGCGGTCGTGCTCGATGGGCCGGCGGACTACCGTTGGGTCGCCCGCGAGGAGCTGGACGGGTTTGCGCTCCCGCGGGCAAGTCACAAAATTCTCGCCCACCTGCGACACCGGTCCCGGTGATGATCACTTGCGCGACCGGCGAGGCGTGCTTAACATAGAGACCACACTGGGGGAACCCGAAAAGGGCCTTCACGAATAACAGGCAGTTCCATACTCAAGGGAGGATCCGGATATGCACAACCGAAGTCTCGTATCGATTCTGGCCGTCGTCGTGGGCGTGGCCCTCGCCGGCAGCGCGACCGCGGCCGACAAGTTTCTTTTCGACAAAGCCCACTCGTCGGTCGAGTTTTCCGTAAAGCACATGGTGGTATCCAACGTGAAGGGCACATTCGACACCTTCGACGGCGCCCTCATGTATGACCCCGCCGACATCGAGAAATCGTCCGTCGACGTCACCATCGAAGTGGCCAGCGTCAACACCAGAGAAGCCAAACGGGACGAGCACCTGCGGAGCCCGGATTTCTTCGACTCCGCCAAGCACCCGAACATCACCTTCAAGAGCAGCAAGATCAAGAAGACCGGCGATGGATTCGTGGCCGTCGGCACGCTCACGATTCGCGGGGTGTCCAAGGAGGTCGAGCTCCCGTTCATCTTGAATGGACCGGTCGTCAATCCGATGGGAAAGATGGTCATCGGTGTCGAACTCACATACAAGCTGAACCGGCGTGACTTTGGCGTCTCCTGGAACAAGACGTTGGACGCCGGCGGGCTGGTCGTCGGAGACGAAGTGAAGATAGAGATCAACCTGGAAGCGGCAAAAGGGTGACGTCGATTCGCGGCCGCCGCGGTGACGTGAATGCTCATCGTTCGCCCGGCCGGCATAATCGGTGCCGCGATGTTCGGGTCCACGCCGGGCTCATTCCAAGGAAGTGCCGCGCGTTGCGAAACCTTTCGCTGACAGGATTGATGGTGGCGACCCTGGCGGTCGCCTGTTCAAGCGAAAGGACAAACACCGGCGCGCGTCCCGCCGTGTTCGTGAGCATCTTGCCGCAGGCCTATTTCGTCGAACGAATCGCGGGCGGTCGCGTTGATCTCCACGTCGTCGTGGGGCCCGGGCAATCGCCGGAGACCTACGAGCCGACCGCAAAGCAATTGTCCCTGCTCGCGGACGCTCGGATTCTGTTCACCATCGGCATGCCGTTCGAGCGCGCGCTGAGTCCCAGGATCCGGGCGAACTTCCCCGGC
>JBGSIK010000273.1:0-10116 GCA_041742575.1 Candidatus Krumholzibacteriia bacterium | reverse complement strand
GGGCGCCACAGCCTCGGCGTCAAGTCTGACGGGACGATGGTCTCCTGGGGTTGGGACGCCTATGGCCAGGGGAGCGCCCCCTCACCCAACGCCGACTTCGTCGCGGTCGCGGCGGGCTATTCTCACAGCCTCGGTCTCAAGTCCGACGGAACGGTTGCCGCGTGGGGATACAACTACTACGGCCAGTCCGGTGTCCCCGCGCCCAATGCCGATTTCGTCGGCATCGCCGGAGGCTGGGAGCACAGCCTCGGTGCGAAGTCCGACGGGACGATCGCGGCTTGGGGGAGAGACTTGGAAGGCCAGTGTAACGTCCCGGCGCCCAACGCCGACTTCATCGCCGTCGCCGGGGGTGAACACCACAGCCTCGGTCTCAAGTCCATCGGGGGCGGGACCATCATCGCTTGGGGCGCCAACGCCGCCGGCCAATGCAATGTACCCGCGCCCAACTCCGGTTTCATCGGCGTCGCCGCGGGCGCAACTCACAGCCTCGGTCTCAAATCGGACGGAACGATCGCGGCTTGGGGGGCGAACACCGAAGGCCAGTGCAACGTCCACGCGCCCAACGCCGGCTTCATCGCGGTCGCAGGCGGCGGATGGCACAGCCTCGGGCTGAAGGCCGACGGGGCCATCATAGCCTGGGGGCGGAACGACTTCGGCCAGTGCACTGTACCCGCGCCCAATGCCGATTTCATTGCGATCGCCGCCGGCGGACTCCACAGCCTCGGCCTCAAGTCCAACGGGACCGTCGTGGCCTGGGGGGACAACTTTTACGGTCAGCGCAATGTTCCGTCGCCGAACGCGAACTTCACCGCTGTGGCCGCCGGTGTGTATCACAGCCTCGGTGTGAAATCCGACGGGACCATCGTGGCTTGGAAGTGCTTTTCGTGGGATTACTACCAGTGCGACGTTCCGGCGCCCAACGCGGACTTTATCGCCATCGCCGCGGGCTCGTATCATAGCCTCGCCATCAGATCTTCGCCTTCCACCGCCGTCGCTTTCAGCAATATCGCCGCCGACTCCAGAGAGGGCGCCATCGTGCTCCGTTGGGAGATTACGACCGATGAGCCATTGAGCGGATTTTGCGTGTACCGGGCGACCGGGACCCAGGATTTCTCTCGGGTGACTGACGGTCCGCTTTCTCCGAGCGCGAGATTCTACGAAGATCGCGCGATCGAACCGGGGAAAGAATATCGTTACGTGGTGGCGGCGCTGACCCCGGATGGTCGCGAGATCCCCTCACGTGAGGTGGTCGCCTGGAGCGTTGCTGCGGCGCTCGGGCTCGATCAGAATGTCCCCAATCCTTTCAATCCTCGGACGACAATCGGATTTTCCGTGCCGAGCCCGGAACGCGTGCGGCTCGAGATATACGATCTCGGGGGGCGTCTCGTGCAGACGCTCGTCGATAAGCCCATGCCGGCAGGGCATCATCAGATCGACTGGGATGGTAGGGATACGAGGGGGCGAATGGTCGCTTCGGGGGTGTATTTCTACCGGTTGACGGTTGGGAAACAGACATCGGCTAAGAAGATGATTCTTCTGAGATGATGGGGAACCGGCGGGTTCACCGTTGAACTTCCGGGTGTGGCCGCGATAAAATACCCCCGAGCGAGTCGAGTCTCCGGAGGGACCTCGCCGCACCGCGGCGGGCGCTCTGCATCTGGGCTTCCCACCTGTCGCTCCCTTCTCGTTCGCCTATCCGTGCGTCCTTTGCCTGGTCAAGTTGCGGTGCTTCCGTCGTTAACAGGTTGGGGTGGGGCGAAAGGTGTTCGTGCTGGTGGGGACGGCATGGCGACACCGTTGGACGAACGTACCGAGCTGGACCCTGGCGACTGTTCGGAGTGGCGTCGACTCGCTGGGGAGGTAAATGACGGAGCGTTTGTGTGGGCCGACATGACCCGCCATGACAAAAAAGGACAGGTACAAAGAGAATTGATCGTTTTGGGGCTTACGCGCGCTTGCTCCCGTGGCAGAAAGCGTGTTATGCCGCACATTGGCGAAATCAAGAGTCTTACATGGAACAAGATACGCAGCGTTGGCAGCAGGAGGCCACGAGATGAGTAATCGTCCCGACTTGTCGGAATTTGTGGCCCACTTCACGACCGAGGGCACCCCGGTGGCCCGGAAGGACGAAAATAATCCTGGGCGCGCGTTCGAGAAGCTGCCAGCGTTCGACCGCCTCGTCTCCATTTTGAAATCGCGCAAGATCGTGGCGTCGAGTCTGCCCTGGGCTGGTGGTCGAGCCGCGTGCTTCACTGAATGCCCTTGGACCAGCCTTCTCGATCACGCAAAACGCTACTCGCCATTCGCGGTCGCGTTTGCAAAACCGCGGGTCTTTGCTGCCGGCGGCGGCCCCGTTTACTACGTGCGCGCGGATCATTGGCAGAAACAGAACTGGGACCCAGAACTGAAGCCCTTCGTGACCCCGTTTTGGCCGGACTACCGGCCGAGTTCGCTCAAGGAGAAAAAGTTCCTGTCCGGTAAGACGGTGGACTATTCACATGAGCGCGAATGGCGGGTGCCGCACGACTTCACATTCAAGCTATCGCAGGTGGCGTTCGTTATCCTCAATACATATGAGGACATGGCCCGGTTTCCAAAAGAGCTGAAGGACGACATCGGCCGTGATAAGTTCCTGTTAATGGACCTGTACCGAACGATCGAAAGGCTCTGGCCCGTTCACAACGTGTGAGGATCCGGATACCAGGCCGGTCCGAGCGGCTCAGACCTGCTTCGCGGGCCGGACCGCTCAACGGCAACATTTCTTAACAAAATAGATATGAGGATGCAAATCAAAATATTCCTGAGCCGACCAACAGTGATCTCGAAGAGGTTCGAGACTCAGTACACACCCTTTGAGGCGTACCTTTCGCGGAAGGGCTATAAAGTGCGGCGTCTTGGCGCAGATCAATACACAATGGACGCGCCGCTTAAGGGCGTCATGGACCTCATGAGAACATGTAAGGGAGCAATCATCTTAGGCTATCCCCAGTATGAAATCACCGCGGCCCTTTCCAAGGCTGCAACCCCCGAACAACGCGTATCGGCTGCCTTTCCGACGCCTTGGAACCAGATTGAAGCGACCTTGGCATTCAAGCAGCGCATACCTGTGCTTGTAGTTGCGCACGAAGGCGTTACTGGGGGTGTCTTCGACTACGGCGTGACGGGAGAATACGTACATACGACGTGCCTCAGCAAAAACGACTGGCACAAAACAAAAGCTTTTCAAGGCGTATTCCAGGAGTGGGAGAAAAGAATCAAGCGAGGGACAATCGGATAGGAGGAAACGACCGGTGGCAACGAAACGCGTTTTCACCAGTTTTGACTTTGACCACGACGAGGACTTGCGGAATCTGCTTGTCGGCCAATCTAAAAACCCAGACTCTCCGTTCGAGATGGCAGATTGGTCTGTCAAGGAGCCAATGACCGGAAAGTGGAAAGACATCGTCCGCGCAAGGATTCGGAAATGCGACCTCGTGGTTGTCATCTGCGGCGAACACACGGACACTGCGAGCGGAGTGAGTGCAGAACTAAGCGTCGCGCAAGAAGAAGACATTCCTTATTTCCTTCTTTGGGGCCGAAGTAGCAAGACCTGTGTGAAACCGACGTTTGGGAAGAGCACGGACAAGATCTACAAGTGGACATGGGACAATCTGAAAGCTCTCATAGGAGGCGTTCGGTAGTGAGAAGGGCTCTTGTCATAGGTCTTGATGAGTATCCTGACTGGCCGTTGCAGGGGTGCGTCAACGACGCCGAACGACTAAGTCGAGTGTTGTCTCGGCATCATGATCAGACCATCAATTTCCAATGCGAGACGATTACCGCGCCCCCTTTGTCCGTAACGCGACCTTTTCTTCGACGCAGGATTTCGGAGCTGTTCAAGCAGCCAGCTGACGTCGCTTTCCTCCATTTCTCAGGGCATGGAACTGTCAACGGGCTTGGTGGCTATCTTGTCACTCCTGATTACTGCGAGTACGACGTTGGAGTCGCCATGACGGAGATATTGGCGCTAGCGAATCAATCGCCCGTGACGGATATCTTCATCACGTTGGATTGTTGCCACAGCGGCGCCTTTGGCCTACTGCCAGCAGTGAGCGATGAAAAGATCATGCTTGCTGACGGGGTTTCGGTCATCACCGCCACGCGATCAGGCCAGGAAGCTCTAGAAGAAGAAGGTGGCGGTGTTTTCACATCTCTACTAGTCGAGGCTCTGGAAGCAGGGGCAGCAGGTCTTCTCGGTGAGGTGTCGGCAGCCACTATCTACGGTTATATTGACAACGCATTGGGAGCGTGGGATCAACGTCCTTTGTTTAAGGCCAACGTTTCACGTTTCGTGAAGCTTCGTAACGCAATGCCACGGTTACAACCATCCCTTGTTCATAAACTGGCCGAGTACTTCCCGCTTCCGGCGGAACCGCTGCCTTTGTCTCCAGAATACGAACCAGAAGCGGAACCGCACGATGAAAACAAAGAAAGGATCTTCCGCAATCTGCTGAAGTTCCGCGATGCGGGGCTTGTAGAACCCGTTGGAGCAGAACACATGTATCATGCGGCAATACAAACGAAAGCGTGCAGACTCACCACTCTTGGCAGATACTACTGGCGTTTAGTCAATGAAGGAAAAATCTAAGTTGTCGAACAAATAATGGCTGCTGTGGGCCCGATCATGGGCGGCAGCCCCGTTAGGCCTCCCCAAGAACACCGAGTCATATGGAACAGGGTCAACTCAACTGGATCGCCAACTTCATCTGGGGCATCGCTGACGATGTGCTGCGCGACCTCTACGTGCGCGGCAAGTACCGGGATGTGATCCTCCCCATGACCGTCCTGCGGCGCCTCGACGCCGTTCTCGAGCCGACCAAGCGGGCGGTCCTCGACATGAAGACGTCCCTCGACAAAGCCAAGATCGTCCACCAGGACCAGGCTTTGCGGCAGGCGGCTCGACAGGCGTTCTACAACACGTCGAAGTTCACCTTGCGCGACCTCAAGGCCCGAGCCAGCCAGCAGCAGCTCAAAGCAGACTTCGAGGCCTACCTCGACGGATTCTCGCCGAACGTCCAGGACATCCTTGAGAACTTTGAGTTCCGCAACCAGATCCCGCGGCTCTCCAAAGCCGACGCGCTGGGGACGCTGATCGAGAAGCTACTGTCACCGGACATCAACCTCAGCCCCAACCCGGTGCTGAACGGCGACGGGTCGGTGAAGCACCCGGGTCTCGATAACCACGGGATGGGCACGGTGTTCGAGGAGTTGGTCCGGCGTTTCAACGAGGAGAACAACGAGGAGGCGGGCGAGCACTGGACCCCGCGCGACGCGGTGAAGCTCATGGCGAAGCTGATCTTCCTACCCGTCGCCGACGAGATCGAATCGGGTACCTATCTGCTCTACGATGGCGCCTGCGGCACGGGCGGCATGTTGACCGTCGCGGAGGAGACGCTGCAGGAACTCGCCAAAGCACACGGCAAGCAAGTGGCTACGCACCTCTACGGCCAGGAGATCAACGCGGAGACCTTCGCCATCTGCAAAGCGGACCTGCTGCTCAAGGGCGAAGGCGACGCAGCGGACAACATCATCGGCGGCCCTGAGCACTCAACGCTTGCAAACGACGCATTCCCCTCGCGCCAGTTCGACTTCATGCTCAGCAATCCGCCCTACGGCAAGAGCTGGAAGGGCGACCAGGAGCGCATGGGCGGGAAGCAGGGCATCAAGGACCCACGCTTCGTGATCGAGCACGCGGGTGACCCGGAGCACTCGCTCATCACCCGATCGAGCGACGGCCAGATGCTCTTCCTGGCCAACATGCTCTCGAAGATGAAACACAGCACCAAGCTCGGCAGCCGCATCGCCGAGGTGCACAACGGCAGCTCGCTCTTCACCGGCGACGCCGGCCAGGGCGAGAGCAACATCCGGCGCTGGATCATCGAGAACGACTGGCTCGAAGCGATCGTTGCTCTGCCGCTCAACATGTTCTACAACACAGGCATCGCGACCTACATCTGGGTGCTCAGCAATCGCAAGCCGAAGCATCGCGCCGGCCGCGTGCAGCTCATCGACGCCACGCAGTGGTTTAAGCCGCTACGCAAGAACCTGGGCAAGAAGAACTGCGAACTCTCCGACGAGGACATCCAACGTATCTGCGACACGTTCCTCGCCTTCAAGGAAACGGAGCAGTCGAAGATCTTCCCGAACGCGGCCTTCGGCTACTGGAAGGTGACGGTCGAGCGGCAGCTGCGCCTCAAGGGCATCGATCCGGGCCGCATTTACGCGGCCAAGGAACTCAAAGCGCTCAAGGAAAACGCCGAGCGTGCAGAAGACGCGCCGCCGGTCATCGCAAAGATCCACAAGAAAGACACCGCCCCCGACCCGTTGCGCGGGCTCTTCACAACCACCATCAACGGCAAACCCGCAGTGGTCGAGTACGAGCCTGATCCCGATTTGCGCGACACCGAGCAGGTTCCGCTCCTGGAAGACGGAGGCATTGAGGCATTCCTTCGCCGCGAAGTGCTACCTCACGCCGCCGACGCGTGGTACGCCCCGGAGAGCGTCAAGATCGGCTATGAGATCAGCTTCACCCGCTACTTCTATAAGCCGCAGCCCCTGCGCACGCTTGAGGAGATCCGCGCGGATATTCTGGCGGTGGAGAAGGAGACCGAGGGGCTGTTGGAGGACATCATAGGAGGAGGCCCGCAATGAAAATCTCCACAGTCCTCGATCATATCGACAGCGGGCATATGGCCCTGCCCGAGTTTCAGCGGGGTTACGTGTGGAACCGCGACCAGGTGCGGGGGCTGTTCGGTTCCCTTTATCGCGGGCATCCGGTGGGAGGCCTTCTCGTGTGGGCCACGGAGTCCAAGACCGCCATTCATCGAGGAGATGGAACCCTTGCGGGCGGCGTCGTAAAGCTGCTCCTCGATGGACAGCAACGTATGACCTCGATATACGGAGTGGTGCGCGGCAGAGCACCCAAGTTTTTTGACGGAAACACCCAAACGTTCACTGGCCTGCGCTTCCATCTGGAACACGAGACGTTCGAGTTCTACCAGATGGGGAAGATGCACGACGATCCTTTGTGGATCGATGTCACCGACCTTTTTCAAAAGGGGACCGCAGGCCTCGGCGACTCCATCGCCCGCATCTCGCAAGACGCTCGGCTGGCGCCGAGGGTTGGGGAATGCGCTGGTCGACTTTCCCGTCTTCTCGGCATCACTGACATCGATCTCCACGTCGAAGAGGTGACGGGCGCCGATAAAACCATCGACGTGGTGGTGGACATCTTCAACCGCGTCAACAGTGGTGGCACCAAGCTCTCCAAAGGGGATCTGGCACTCGCGAAAATCTGTACCGATTGGCCGGAGGCCCGACGGGAAATGCAGTCCCAGCTCAAGATCTGGTCCGGAGCCGGGTACCACTTCACACTCGACTGGCTGCTTCGCTCTGTAAACACGGCGCTCACGGGGGAGGCGAAGTTCCAGTTTCTCCACGACAAGAGCGCGGAGGAAATCAAAGATGGCCTGAATCGTGCGGTCAGGCACATTGACACAAGCCTCAACCTCATTGCAGGACAGTTGGGACTGGACCATGATCAGGTGTTCTTTGGGCGCTTTGCGGTTCCGGTGATGGTGCGCTACCTGGACCGATGCTCCGGGGTGCTGCCCGAAACAGAGCGCGACAAGCTGCTCTTCTGGTTCGCCGAAGCCGGCATGTGGGGGCGATTTTCGGGTTCTACCGAATCCTACATCGACCAGGACCTCGCCGCGCTGGAAGGGGACCACGGGGGCCTGGAGAAGTTGCTGGAACAGCTCCGCCTGTGGCACGGTGGTCTGCGCGTCGAGCGAGGTCACTTCACAGGATGGAGTCTTGGTGCCCGATTTTACCCGGTGCTCTACTTGCTCACGCGCATGGGCGGCGCTCGTGACTGGGGTACCGGTTTGCCGCTCAGGGCGAGTATGCTGGGGAAGATGAATCGATTGGAGGTTCACCACATCTTCCCGAAAGCGCAACTCTATAAGCGGAGATTCAAGAAGCCCGAGGTCAACGCACTGGCGAACTTCTGC
Source organism: Candidatus Krumholzibacteriia bacterium (assembly GCA_041742575.1). Classification (GTDB taxonomy): domain Bacteria; phylum Krumholzibacteriota; class Krumholzibacteriia; order WVZY01; family JAKEHA01; genus JBGSIK01. Next base: position 2,065 of record JBGSIK010000273.1, on the reverse strand, counting down.
TTTCTGACTAAGGACACCAATCTGGTCATCCGCGATAGGCTTCCGGAAGTCTACTTCGCCGAAGTCGAGGCGAAGCATCCCGGAGCCCTGTCATCCCAGTGGATTCCCAATGACGAGAAGCTCTGGAAGATCGAGAACTACCTTGAGTTCCTCGAAGCGCGGAAGGAACTCCTGGCGAGCGAGGCCAACCACCGGCTCGAGGAGTTGCTGCATGGCGACGTGAGCTGGCTTTCCACCCCCGCCGCCGTGCCTGGTGTGGCACGCCCTGTGGGCGGTATCAGCAGCGAGGAAGAGGAAGAGGAAATTGAAGCGCTCAGCAAGTGGGTGGAGGTCCAGGGACTCCCTCGCGGCGTCATTGCCTACGACCACACTGATCCTGAGACCGGGGAACAGCGTGCTGTGTTCGACCTCGCTTGGCCGGAGGGCCTGCAAGAGGGGCTGAGCGTGCCCGTGGCTGTGTTGCTGAACGAAAGCTCGGAGACAATAGCTCTGGCCAGCGGTGCTGGGTTCCGCTGTTTCACGTCAGTTGACGACTTTAAGGCTTATGTTCGACACGACATCCTGGCGGAGGTAGAGGTGTGATCCACGACTTCAAACCCTATCCCGCGATGAAGAACTCCGGCGTGCCGTGGTTGGGGGAGGTGCCCGAGCATTGGGACATCCGGCGGGGCAAGTGGCTTTTCCGCCACAAGAAGCAGATCAATGCCGATCGGGCCAACTCCAACGTGCTGTCGCTGACGCTGCGTGGCGTCGTGAACAACGACCCCGAAAATCCCGAAGGCTTAGTGCCCAAGGACTACGCAACTTATCAACTGTTCCGCAAGGATGATCTCGTCTTCAAGCTAATCGACCTGGAGAACCTTCGAACCAGCCGGGTCGGCCTAGTGCACGAAGACGGGATCATGAGCTCTGCCTACATTCGACTAGTCCCGCAGTCGGCAGGACACATCCGGTTTTTCTTCCAGCAGTATTTCGACCTCTATCAGCGCGGGATCTACAACCAGCTTGGTGCAGGAGTCCGCTCGACGCTTGGCCCAGACGATCTTCTTGATCTCGGTGTGCTCGTGCCGCCGCTCTCTGAACAAGCTGCCATCGTCCGCTTCCTCGACCACGTGGACCGGCGGATCCGGCGCTACATCCGCTCCAAGCAGAAGCTGATCAAGCTGCTGGAGGAGCAGAAGCAGGTCATCATCCACCGCGCCGTCACCCGCGGCCTCGACCCCAACGTGCGCCTCAAGCCCTCCGGCGTGGAGTGGCTGGGTGACGTGCCGGAACATTGGGAGGTTCGCCCTGCGAAGCGGTTTTATCGCGAGGTGGACGACCGATCAAAGACCGGTGGTGAGGAGCTTCTTTCGGTATCCCACGTAACCGGAGTCACACCGCGAAGTGAGAAGAACATAACAATGTTCATGGCCTCCTCCTACGTCGGTCACAAAGTGTGCAAGCCGGGCGACCTAGTCATAAACACGATGTGGGCGTGGATGGCGGCTCTTGGTGTTGCTCGGCAAGCCGGAATCGTGAGCCCATCGTACGGCGTCTACCGACCACTCCGACCCACGGCACTCCTCAGCGAATACGTCGACCTACTGGTACGAACTAAGCCTTACGTGAGCGAGTATGTGTGTCGCTCGACCGGAATTCGGTCATCCCGCCTTAGGCTTTATCCGGAGCAGTTCTTGCGAATCCTGATTGTGTGTCCGCCGGTCAACGAGCAGCGAGCTATCCTGGAGCGCCTTTCGGTCGAAACCGGGGACACGAGTCAAGCTATCGCTGGTGCGGATCGCGAGATCACCCTCCTACGCGAGTACCGCACCCGCCTGATCGCTGACGTAGTCACCGGCAAGCTCGACGTGCGCGAGGCGGCGGCGCAAACGCCGGAGGAGTACGGAGAAGAGATGGAGCCACTGGACGACACCGATGCCATGACCGACGGAGAGGAAGACGTGACCGAAAACCTTGACGCTGCTCCCGGGGAGGCCGAGGCGTGACCACCGACACCAGCGAACGCGGCCTCGAACGCCTGATCTGCACGGCGCTCACCGGCTCGCCCTGCGATCCAGGCGCC
>JBGSIK010000272.1:0-3918 GCA_041742575.1 Candidatus Krumholzibacteriia bacterium | reverse complement strand
ACATCGAGGCAGGTCTGGGACGGAGAGCTGTGCAGCGGGGCCAGAAACGCCTCCACGCTGCCGCCGCTCGCCCGAGCCTGCAGGTAACGGGCCAAGTGATTGAGCGGATCGGCCGCCAGTATCCGTTCCAGACGGGACAGCGCGCTCGCGGTATCCCCGAGACCAAGCTCCGCGGCCGCCGCGAACGGCCCCGCGAGAACGTTGTCGGCGTTATGGGTCAACGCGATCTCGGCGTGCTCCAGCATGAGGTCGTAGTGACCGCGCCGGCCGTCGATCGCCGTGACGAGTGTCATTCCACGCGACACCTCCGCCTCGTTCCGCGCCGCCTTCCAGAACGAATCGTAGGCCTTGTCCAGGTCACCAAGCGCGAGATACACGAGCCCCAGCCGGTAGTGGACTTCGCCGCTCCGCGGACGCCCGTTGTGGCGCGTCAGGACGGCAAGCGCTTTCTCAAGATGCTCCCCGGCCTCGCGGTACAGGCCGCGCTTGAAGAGGAAGAGGCCCATGTCCAGAAGGGCAGGCACGAATTCGGGGTCCCGCGCGAGCGCCTCCAGCCAGTAGGCGTCCGGCATGGCGATAGGGTCACGATACTGCTCGACATGCACGCCGGCCAGGTGCAGCTCCTGGGCCGTGTGGAATGCCTCCGGCGGCGGCAGGTCGACCCAGGGCTCGGGAATCGACTCGGCACTGGGCGGTTCCTCGCGGTACCTCAGGAGCACTCGATCCGCCGAATCGGCAACGGACACCTCGGCGTCCGCCAACGTGCCTCTGCCGCTCACCCGTTGGGGCCTCCCTGGGAGCAGGTCGATCGACTGCTCCAGGAAAGACCGCTCTCCTGCGAACACGCGGATCTTCGCCCCGCGATACTCGCGGACAGCCTGCAGGTGGATTTCCGCGGAGCCCTCGTGCTTTTCGATGCGCATCGCCAGGTTGGTGTTGGCGCAGGTCGGGGCGCCCATTGCCCCGACAGGATACCAGAACTGGGAGAACTTCTTGGTCTCGTACGGCTCGAGCCACGAAAAATCGGGTTGGTTGTCGCTGTAGCAGCCAGCCATGAGCTCGGTATTGAAACCGGGATTGGATTCGTCGATGTCGGTCAGTGCCCGCGTCCACGACTCCGAGAGCTGGTTGTATCCCCAGGTGAAGAGCTTCTTTCCCGACGAAACGTGGTGGTTGGAAACGTGCACGACTCCGCACTTCTTCCCGTGGTCGTAGCCGCCAAAGAAGTCGTACTTGGACGCGGCGGAGAAGTACGACGTGGGACACGTGGTGTTCTTGTGCATCCTGATCTCGAGGTCGTCGCCAAGGCGCAGGCCGTTGTAGACCCCGGACGCTCTCGGCCAGGTCGTGACTGACCGATGGTAGTGGAAGTTCACGTAGGAGACGTCCGGCGGAAAGACGATCTGGTAGTTCTTGTTGACGGGGACCCCCGCGTTCTCCCACCACAGGAACGAGCGCACGATCGGCGTCCGGTTGGCCACCCGCACCCGGGTCTCAAAGACCGCTTCACCAGGGCAAAGGCGTATCCCCACCATGCCTTTGGTCCGCTCCATCGGTTCGTGCTCCGATAGCCACACGGTGGCGCTGCCGTCCGCCTCGTGTTCGATGGTATAGTCCACGGGCATAAAGGCCGAAGGACGATGGTGGAACGGCCAGTTGAACTCCATGCCTCCCGAAAGCCAAGAGCCGAGCACCGCGATGAGCGCCGGCTTGATGACCGGCTGCCGGTAGAGGAAATCGTAGTCCGTCGTCTTGTCCTTGGCGGAATAAATGCGTCCCCCGAGCTCCGGGATGATGCGGACACTCACGAGCTCGTTTTCGAGTCGAACAACGTCGTAGGTCCTGGCCACCTTTTGCCGACGGTCCACCTTGAGAACGACCGTGTTGGGATAAGGCCGGCCGCTCGTGCGCTGATGCACACGGTTCTCGGCGAACATCGGAACGGGCTCGGGGGCCGGCGAGGGATAGGTCGGAATGCTCAACTTCTCGACGACGGCGACGACCGCGCGTGTGTTTGGCATGGGCGAACTCTAGGAGAAAGAAAAAGAGCTGTCAAATGCCGCTGCCAAGACCCGGAATTTCGTCCACCACTTTCGGATTCCGGGACACTTGCCGTGTACACCCTTCCATCCGCGGCCCGCTCCCCGCCTCGCGTCTCGCGGATCGCCCGGCCTTCGCGGAAGACCGCGGCGGGGCGAGCCAGCGCCCTTTGTTCTCGCGCGCCCTACGGTGGCTGGTCAATCCAGCGCGCCTTCGTCAGTCACGAATAACGGGTAGTCCAGGAGCGGGACGCTCTTCATCGTCAGCATGCCGCTCCTTGCGAGTTGGCAGCGTTCGGGTCGATACAGCTCCCCCGACAAGGGATCCACGATGACCGGATTCTGTATCTGAGCGAGATCGGGGATCCACAGATCGAGATCCGCGGCCTTGGCAGCGGACTCGATCTGGAGCTCCTCGGGGGTGTACCAGAAGGCCAGAGGGTATCCTCTTTTCTGAAAGCCTCCGGCGCACGCCGAGACCCATGGAAGCGCGGACTCGAACCGACTCGTGTTTTCGGGTCGCTTCACACGGACTATTCCGTTCTTTCTCCCGTCGAAATCCTGGAGCAGCGTACTCAGGTTGCGCACGGCGTGATACGCCGGCCTCTCGGTATACTCAACGCCACGCAGGAGTCCCATGATGAGGGGATTCCTGACCTGGCCGCTGGATGTGCGGTATTCCGCCACCAGGTCGACGATGTGGAAATAGGATGAGTGCTTGGCGCCCTGGATCAGGTCCGAGACGATTCTGCGCAGCGCCCACTTCCCTTGTATCTCCTCTGTGACGTTGAAGAGACTCCACGAAGGCAGACCGCCATGCTGGGTCGCCGCGAAACCATTCTCGCCCTGCCAGAGAGCGACATGGGGAGCATACTTCGCGAGAAGCATCTTGAGGGTCTCCATCTCCGTTTGGTAGTCCCATTCGGGAACGATGCGGTAGGGATGATAGCTCACGATGTCCAGGTATTCCCCGAGCCCCGCCTCGAGCGCCTCGGCGACGTATTCCGGATGACAGCCGCTGAGACCAAACCCGATGATGGCCGCATCGGGAATCCGTTTCCTGATGACCGGCTGTGTCAATCGTACGAACTCCACGTAGTCGCTCGCGGAGGGCTCTCCCGGTACCCAGAAGGGCGTGATATTCGGCTCATTCCAGATTTCCCAGTACTTGATCCTGCCCCGAAAGTGTGCGGCAAGGGCGTCAACGAAGCGCCTCCAGGCCTCCCTGGTTTCGTCTCCGTAGTAGATCGGAACACGTCCGACTGCCGACTCGTGAGGCGAATCGGGCATGTAGAGCTTGTTTCCGTAGCCGAGGTTGAACCAAGGCTCCACGCCTTCGGCGCGAAGAGCGTCTACGATCCCATCGAGCCACGAAAAGTCGTAGGATCCTCTCACTGTCTCACAGCGGTTCCAGCCGGTCTGAACCCGCGCCCATTTCGCCCCGAGTGAGGCGAGATGGGGATAGACCTTTTCCGGATCGAAGAGCTTTCGATCGAGCGTCTCGAATCCTATGCCGATCGGCGAGTTTCGGATCTCCTTGGTCGACTTCGTCTTGAACTTGCCGCGCTGCTCGATGGCGAACAGCGGAGAGCTCTTGATCGAATCGGGGATTCCCTGTGAGGCGTTCGACTCGTGCATCACCGTCTCCAACAGACCCTGTATTATTGAGTAGATCTAGGCAGATAGCGCTCCATTGTCACACTGCCCTCCGCAGCTGTCAACGAAGGGTTTTCGATCGGGCAACGCCGGACCGGCGCGCCCCGCGCCCCGCTCACGTCGAGCCCGGCGTCCTCGGAACGACTGTCGTAGGTCCACTTGTCCCGTCCGACGCAAGTGTCGGCGAAGTCGTCGTGGGTTCAAAGTAGCACGCGGCCCAGGG
>JBGSIK010000271.1:0-3788 GCA_041742575.1 Candidatus Krumholzibacteriia bacterium | reverse complement strand
CGCTCCGCTCGCTTTGGGGGCCCCATCGGCGCCACCCGCGCAGCCGCTACGCGATCCCGATCGACCCGATGTGGGCTACCGGTCCCGTGCGTCGCACTACTTCAGTTTGCGGATTCGAATTTCGATGTTGGGCGTGTCTTTGAGCAATCCCACCAGCTTCGCTGTGTCGGTCTCGCCGTAATGATACGGATACAGAACCTTCGGTTTGAACGCTTTCGCCGCATCGGCGACCATCTCCGGCGTCATCGTATACGGGAGATTCATGGGCAAGAAGGCGACGTCGATGGCTTTGAGAGCTTTCATTTCCGGCGTGTTCTCGGTGTCGCCGGCGACATACACCCGTTTGTCGCCGAATGTCAGCACGTAGCCGTTTCCTTCTCCCTTGGGATGATACGGCTCTCCGCCATCGCGCTTGTGCACGAGATTGTATGCCGGTACCGCTTCGACTTTAATCCCTTCGACGGTGCGAACATCACCATTTTTCATGGCGATGCCGCCCTTCACTTGCTCCGCGCACTTCTCCGTGAGAATCACCACTGTTTTCTCAGTGCGAATCGGTTTCAGCGCCTCCAAATCCAGATGATCCGGGTGCTGATGCGTAATCAACACGACGTCGGCTTTGGGAAGACTCGCGTAATCGGCCACGCGAGAAAACGGATCCACATGGATCACTTTGCCGCCGAACGCGAACATGAGCGTGCCGTGGCCGATGAATGTAATTTCCAGGTCACCACCCGATGTCGGCACGACGTCCTTTTCGAACGAATCCCCCCCAACTGCCGGAACTGCGAAAACCAGCGAGAAGAGCGCGAACACGCATGCGGTTCTCATTACCATCATATCTCCTTTTGTGACCAACATTGAACGTGATGAGCCAACAACAACGTCGCGTTGCGGATAGCCTTGTCACGGTCAGTCGTCATGCCCCATTTCACTCCCGGCCGGGTAGTAGACGTGGGTGGTACCTTTGATCGCTCCGATGACTCCGCCCAACACCATCGCCGGGACACCGATGGCCATGACACCCAGGACCGCCCCAAACGACCGATCGATGCAGAATTCTTGTCCGCTGCAGTCTTCCTCGCCGCCCGCATATCCCAGAACGCCCCCTACTACCGCCCCGACCCCAAATCCCACCAACATCCCGTCGGCGAGCCCCTGCCCTCGGTTGAAGAAAACGATCCGCCGCACGTCACCGGCCGCGGCGCGCACCGTATCGTCGCTTTCCGCATCGTTCCAACCGATTGAATCCGGACCAGCGGCGAGATGCCTGCCGGAAGCGATGGCCCCATCGGACATGACCACGTCGAACGGCTCCTCCGCCGCCCGCTTCTCGAAGTACGTCGTTTCGACCTCGGTCAACGAACCCAGGTTATGGTAATGCGCACAGGCGGGTCCGAACGCAACGCCCACACAGAGGAGGAAAGTGGCGGATCTTCTTCGGGCGTTCAACTTCACCCCGCTATCGTCGCGCATATCGCGCCGATCGTCAACCGCCGGTTGATATCTTCACTGACCGCGCGCCCGCATGATCAGCTGTTCGATCTCTTGTTTTGTATGCCAGAAGGGAACTCGTTCGTCGTAGATCAACTCCTCGCCCTCGGCCCGCAGCAACCCATTCGTCCCCGCGAACGGATACCATCCGAATTCGTTCCGCTTGAGAAATGCCAGCCACTTCTGGCCGACCGCCATCTGCTTAGGCACAGGCTTCCGCCATGCCGGCCAGTAAGCCCCCCTTGGTATCATCTTCACAACAACCTCGTCACCGTCGAGCACCCCTTTCTTGACCTCATCAACTTGAAGGTTGACAGTCACCAATGTTGCCTTTATGCTGTCCTCCACTGCTATTCTCTCCTTCGTATAAGATGTGACCGTCCCAATCACTATCAGTTCCGCGTCCTTCGTAACGGTTTCGATGTCCATTTCCTTGACTTTGGCACGGAGCGCCTCATCGGAGAAAGCCCGCGTCCCTTCAGGTATGCCTTCACAGACCCATTCGCCGTTCCTGAAAATGTATTTACCATGCGGGTCCTTCAGGTAGTACGACCCCAGTCGACGGTGATAGATGGCGCACAATAGAACCGTATCCCCCACGACATAGCGTGTGTCATACTCTTTCAAAAACATCGGCAATGGCACCACGATGGTGACATCGGTGACGGCAGGACCACGGAGCACATGACTCACGTTCAACGTGACGTACTTCACTTGCGTACGGAATTGCGGTCGCTTAGTATCCCACTCCGCCGCGAGCGAAAAGAGGTCGTTACTTGACACATCGCCGGAACGCACTTGAATTATCTGCCCCTTGACCACGAGTTCGTAATAGAGCAACGGGTCAAAATTCCATTCCTTGCGAACCAACGATGAAGAGTCGGCCGGAGGGGGGCTTGCCGACCGCAGTACAAGAAAGGCTATCGTGATGACAAGGCAGGTCTTCATGGAGACTCGTGTTTTACGTTGTCGATAAGCGGGACGTCCTCATCGGACGAAATCTACTCGCCGCGAAACAGCACGGCCAGGCTATGCGGGGCGAGCGTCATTGATGCTTGCACCGTCGCTGCGCGCCTGGCTCCAGGCTGACTGTCTGCCGCCGTGTCGATGACGACAGACCACCGGGCGCCCTCGAGCGGAGGCGGAAACTCGAAAACGGTCTCGCCTGCGCTCGGGTTCAAGAGGATCAGGAAATCGCTTTCGCCCGCTGCTCGGGCGGCGCGCTGCTGCGAGTGCGTCCCACACGGCAATAAAACCTGAAGCGGCACCCGCGGAGAGTCCGGCGCGGCACCCTCGGGGATCTCCTGGCCACTCTCATCATACCACGCGACACCCGGCTCTTGCCGGGATTCGCTTCCGGCAGTGAGCCATTCAGCCCGCCGGAACACGGGATGGCGCTTCCGTAGCGATACCAGCGCAGACACGAATTCCAGCATTCCGCGTTCCGCGTTCTTCCAGTCGAACCACGATAATGAATTGTCCTGGCAGTACGCGTTGTTGTTCCCTAGCTGCGTCCGCCCGAGCTCATCGCCCCCGAGGAGCATCGGCACTCCCTGCGAAAGAAGCAGTGTGGCAATGAAGTTCCGCATCTGGCGGGCTCGCAGGGTATTGATCGCCGCGTCGTCCGTCGGCCCCTCCACACCGCAGTTCCAGGCATGGTTGTCGTCGAGGCCGTCGTGGTTCGCTTCGCCGTTCGCCTCGTTGTGCTTTCGCTCGTACGTGACGAGATCTCGAAGCGTGAATCCGTCGTGGCACGTGACGAGATTTATACTCGCCTGCGGGGTCCTGCCCGTGGCGCGAAAGATGTCCGGGCTCCCGGCGAAACGCTGCATGAGGCGGTTCGCGGCGCCGTTGCGGCCGTTCCAGAAATCGCGCACGTCGTCACGGTACTTGTCGTTCCATTCCGACCAACCGGCGGGGAACCGGCCCAACTGGTAGCCGTTGTCGCCAATGTCCCAGGGCTCCGCGATGAGCTTGACCCCGCTCAACACGGGATCCCGGCGGATGTCCTCGAAGAATCCCCCGTCGAAATTGAAGCGGCCGCCCTCTCTCGCCAGCACGGGGGCAAGATCGAAGCGGAAGCCATCGACGTGCATCTCGTCCACCCAGTACCGGAGCGAGTCGATGATCATTTGCCGCACTTGGGGGTGTTCGGTGTTGATCGTGTTCTGTGTCCCCGTGTAGTCGGCGTAGCGGAGCCCACCGTCCGTGGAGATGCGGTAATAAGCGCTGTTGTCGAGCCCCCTGAACACAAGCACCGGTCCATTCAGTCCCCCCTCGCCGGTATGATTGAT
>JBGSIK010000270.1:0-3154 GCA_041742575.1 Candidatus Krumholzibacteriia bacterium | reverse complement strand
CGAGCAGTAATGAGTGGGTCCATCTGCGAGCCGGAAATCGAGGCGACCGTCGTGCTCGGAATCGCTACGTGCACAATCGGTCGTAGGGAGCCGTGCCCGAGAGCGCCCGGTGTGCCCGGCCGACCAGCGCAGACTTGGTCTGTGACAGGACCGGCGCGCGCGAGGACCGGGAGCGGAGAGCCTGCGACGCCTCGCCCAATCCTGTGCTCGGGGCGACCCAGGCGGAATTCGAACGGAGAGGAATCATGAGCGAAGCGACGGCAGGACGCGTTCCACCCGAGGGGAAGAATCGACTGTGTTTCGAGAAGAGCCCGTATCTGCTCCAACACGCCGACAATCCCGTCGACTGGTACCCGTGGGGAGAGGACGCGTTCGAGCGTGCGCGGCGCGAAGACAAGCCGGTCTTCCTCTCGATCGGTTACTCCACCTGCCACTGGTGCCACGTCATGGAGCACGAATCGTTCGAAGACGACGACGTGGCCGCCCTCATGAACGGGGCGTTCGTGTGCGTCAAGGTGGACCGGGAAGAGCGCCCCGACGTCGACAACATCTACATGACCGTCTGCCAGCTCACGACCGGGAGCGGAGGATGGCCGCTCACGATCATCATGTCGCCCGCCGGGGAGCCGTTCTTCGCCGCGACCTACATCCCTCGCTACGGCATGATGCGCTTGATCCCGCAGGTCGAGGAGGCGTGGAAAAACGATCGCGGCACGATCCTGGAAGACGCGACCCGGCTGCGGGAGTTTGTCCGCGAGAGCGTCGCGCGCGAGCGGGGCGAGGCCCTGAACGAGGAAGATCTTCACCGGACATTCCGGCAACTCGCGGACCGGTACGACGTTTCCTACGGCGGCTTCGGCGACGCGCCCAAGTTTCCCACGCCGCACAACATCATGTTCTTGCTCAGATACTGGAAGCGGACGGGAGACGCCGGCGCGCTCGCCATGGTGGAGCATACACTGGAGCGCATGCGCCGCGGCGGTATTTACGATCACGTCGGTTTCGGTTTCCACCGGTATTCCACGGACCAGCGTTGGCTCGTGCCCCACTTCGAGAAGATGCTGTACGATCAGGCGCTCCTGGTGCTCGCATACACCGAGGCCTTCCAGGCAACCGGAAACGAGACGTACCGGCGGACGGCGGAAGAGATCATCACGTACGTCTTGCGGGACCTCTCCCACGACTCCGGCGGTTTCTTCACCGCGGAGGACGCGGACAGCGAGGGCGAGGAAGGCAAGTTCTACTTGTGGACCGCGCCTGAAATCCGCGCCCTACTGGGGTCCGACGACGCGCAATTCGTTTTCGACCTGTTCGGCGCCGAGGAGTCCGGCAACTGGACCGAGCAGTCGAGCGGCCGTCGCCCGGGGACAAACATACTCCACATGGCGAAACCGATCGCCGAGTGTGCGGCCGCCTGCGGCCTGGACGAGAACGCGACCAGGGAACGATGGGAATCGATCCGCGTCCGTTTCTTCGACGCGCGGGCCCGCCGGGTCCGACCGCACCGAGACGACAAGGTCCTGGCCGACTGGAACGGCCTCATGATCGCGGCCCTCGCTCGCGCCGCGTCCGCTTTCAGCGAACCGCGGTACGCCGATCGGGCGAGGGCGGCGGCGGAGTTCGTGCTGAAGCGCATGGCCCAGGAAGACGGCGGTGTACTCCACCGCTACCGGGAGGGCGAGGTTTCCATATCGGGAATGGTCGACGACTACGCGTTCGTGATTTGGGGGCTTCTCGAGCTGTATCAGGCCACATTCGAGGTGGCGCACTTGCAGTCGGCGGTCGCGCTCGCCGACTACACCATTGCGCATTTCTGTGATACGGCGTCGGGTGGGCTTTTTTTCACCTCCGACCGCGGCGAAGAGCTTCTCGTCCGCTCGCAGGCAGCCTACGACGGCGCGGTTCCCTCGGGTAATTCCGTGTTCATGATGAACTTGTTCCGCCTGGCCCATTTGACGGCGAGGACGGATTACGAGGAGCGAGGACGCGATATCGGGAGGGCGTTTCAGGATCAAGTGTCGCGCATGCCGGTTGCGTTCACGTTCATGATGTCGTCCCTGGATTTCGCGCTCGGCCCCACTTTCGAGATCGTGATTGTGGGTGAACGGTCCGGCGAGGAGACGCGTCGCATGATCTCGGAGCTCTGCCGGCGTTTCCTCCCGCGCGCGGTGGTGGTGTTGAAGCGGTCTGGCGAGGCCCGGCAGCTGGCCGAAATCGCGCCCTACACGAGCCCGCATGCGGCGATCGACGGGCGTGCGACGGCCTTCGTTTGCCGGGGCCACGCCTGCGAGCTTCCGACAACAGACGTTTCGCGGATGCTCGATCTCATCGGCGAGCGAGATTCTCCGCCGCGATAGCTTCGTGTCGGATCGGAAAGTCCGTTATCTCATTGAATTCCCTTGACATGCGCCCTGGCACTGCGTATAGTGCGGGCGCGGAAATTTGTGAATCTGTGCACCAGACTTCGCTCAATTAATCAACGAATCGACATAATCCCGGTTCCGTCAGATCCTATCCGGAATGTCCCTCAAGCTGTATCGGCTGCGTGCGTTCGCCTGCCTCGCTTCGGCGCTCGCTCTGGCTGTTGCAACCCCGCCCGCCGCGGCGAAAGACCCGTTGCCGCCGCCGACCGGTGTTGCCGGCATCGAAGAGCAGCTCGGCCGGAACGCGGCGGTCGACCTGGTCATGGTCGACGAGCACGGTGACTCCGTGCGCTTGGAGTCTCTGGTCGATCGACCCACCATTGTCGCTCTGGTCTATTATACTTGTCCCTCGGTGTGCCGGCCGCTTCTCGACGAGATCACCGATGTCCTCGGAAAGCTCTATCAATTGCAGATGAAGCCGGGGGTGGATTACCGCGTGCTCACGGTGAGCTTCGATGAGCGCGACCGTCCCGAGGACTCGGCGCGTCTGAAGGGCGAGTACGCACCCCGGCTGCCGACGAGCTTCCCGGACACGGCGTGGACGTTCTTGACGTCCGACGCGGAGACGATCGCGCGTTTCACGCAATCGGTGGGCTTCGGGTTCAAGCGGGTAGGCGAGGAGTTCGTTCACCCCAGCGCATTGGTGGTGCTGTCTCCAGGCGGCAAGATCACCCGTTACCTCTATGGAGCGGAGTACTTGCCGCTCGAGCTGAAAATGGCGATCTACGAGG
>JBGSIK010000269.1:0-2289 GCA_041742575.1 Candidatus Krumholzibacteriia bacterium | reverse complement strand
ACAGCCGACATCCGTGCAACAGTCCGGGCCGCCCGGCGGCTGCGCATCGATCAACATGCGCCGGAACGGCGGGCCACCTTGCAGGCCCTCGTCCGGCGATCCGCAACCGGGGCCGCCCGGTGGCAACAGAAAAGCAATGAGGACGGCGGCCACCGCCCTCCGGGCCCATCTGTCGGTTCTCGAGCGCATTGCGGTCCCTGCCTCCCTTTCCAATCCGTCTCCCGCGCGCTTTCCACGAACGCGGCCGATCACTGCTCCCACCACCGGCCTTCGAGCGGCATCACCGCCACCGGGCCGAATTCGACCTGGCTTCGGTGCGAGTTCAGGGCCACGCAAAACTCTCCCGGGGGAAGCGGTGATCCTGGCGTGTCCCACAAGGTCATCCAATCCTGAGGTTCCGGGTCACCGACTGCCCACCATTTCATGCGCTGGCAGTATCGAACGTGCCGGCCGTCGGCGTCGACCACCGGGCCGCATTCGATCACGAGCTGGTAATGTGCGCCCGGCACCAGCTCCAAGCTGCGGTAATTGGACATCCAGTCGGGAGGCTCGCTCGAGTCCTTGTACGAGAATTCCTGCCCGACGCCTTCATAATGTGAATAGTACCAGGCGAGGCTGAAGTTCCATCCCCGCCTGGGCAACTTGCCGTCCCGGTCGGGGCGTCCGCCCCAGAGCGGCAGCACCCCGAAGCCGAACGGCATGTCCCCCACATGGTGCCGGTAGTACACGTCGGTCGTGACACGCCGCGCGCCCGCGAACGCTGCCGTCACCACCACGATCCGGTCGTAGTCCTCTTGTCCCGGTACCGGCCGGACTCGCCATACGTCGCCGTCCGGGATCCGTTCCCAGTAGCCGTCCTGTGCTTCCAGATCGGCGCTGGACCAATCCTGGACCAGGGGTAGCCGGACACTGGTCGTGTCGTAAACGAACTGCCACGCGTGCACTTCCTCGCGGATCCCGAATCGGCGCGCTGAGATTTCGAGCACGTTCGGGCCGGGCCGCAAACTCCGGGGTGCGAGCTCGATGGTGAATTTCGGCGCCGGGATGCGAGGCGGCGCCTCCTGCCAATCCTGCCAGGGGGAGCCGTTCAATCGGTACTTGACGTCTTTGGCATTGGAGGACAGGCGCCCGGTCACGTTGGCGGTGAAATCCCCCGACCGGCGCCCGAAAACCGGTGGGAGATGGTAAATCTCCACCATCGGTGACGTGGCGTAACGCGTAACCGGAACGACGCCTGCCAGCAAACCCACGGCGAGCGTTCCCACGACGATGCGAACGACGGTGCCTTTGCGCGTGCTGTTCACGATGTTTCACCGTCCGTCTTCTGCAGCATCGGAATGAATCCGGTTCCTTGGTTGCTCCCGCGCACGAATTGCCATCGCCAGAATAGTTCATACTCCTGGAAAAAACACTCCAGGAATTCCCCTCCGGCCACGTCGGACAGTGTCGGCCAGCCGGGATCTCCACCGCGGCGCTGCAGCTGCGAGGCGTATGCTTCCAGCGCGTGACGCTTCTGCGCCATCACATCGCCGATGAACACCGCGTCCCGCAGATGGCGGATCGTCCGAATGCCCGCCCTCGCGTTCCGATGGGCGACGGCGAAGACCTCGCGGCGGTTGAGGAGCGGGCTCGAAACCCACGGCCAGTGGTTCCAGAACCACACGGGATACTCGTAAATCAACGCACGGTCGAGCGACACGGCCACCGCGCGCAGGGCGGCTTCGCGAGTGGCAACGTGATCGACGGGGGGGTCGTGAACGTAGGGCACGTAGACTTCCTCCGGCGATTCTTCCCGCAAGACCAGGCCGGCCCGTTCCGTCGCTTCGCCCACGTGGCGGTTGAGCTCGCGATCACGAAATCCAAACAAATCGACCTGCCCGTCGGCGACGCCGAGGCGGGCGGCGGCCTCTTTCACTTCCCGGGCGCGCAGGGCGCACAGCTGCTGCTCCGGCAAGAGGCCACGGTGGGACGAACCCCCGTCAGTCATGACCACCAGCCGGATCCGGGCCCCCGCTCGTATCTTTCTCACGATGGTGCCGCCGCATGCGAGCGTTTCGTCGTCGGGGTGGGGCGCGAACACCACGGCCGAACGGCGCAACGACAGTTCGTCGCGCACATTCCTGCGCCTTCCCAACGCCGCACGGTAAAGAACGCGGGCGCGCGCACGCACGTTGGCTCTATTGAGCATGCCGCACCCCCGCGTGCTCCCGGTAAAGCGCGTCCAGCGCCTCGGTCACCCGTTCCCACGAGAACAGCTGCAAAGCCCTGCGACGAGCGGCCGCTCCCATT
>JBGSIK010000268.1:0-9229 GCA_041742575.1 Candidatus Krumholzibacteriia bacterium | reverse complement strand
TCTCGCGCGCCAACGTGCGCGAGGGGCCGGGGGCGGGGTACGACGTCGTGGCCACGCTGGACCATGGAACGGTCGTGGTCCAACTCCAGGAGCGCGACGATTGGTATCGGGTGAAGGCGAAATCGGGTGTGGTGGGATGGGTGCACAGCTCGGTCGTCCGGTAATGGCCGGGACGTCCGGCGTACCGCTCGTAGTCTGGCCTCAACTCTGCAGGGCGTAATTCACGCGGTTCTTCCCCTCACTCTTGGACAGGTACAACGCGCGGTCGGCCGCGTTGAAGAACTCGCGGCGATTGCCCCGAAATACCGAAACACCGATGCTGATGGTCACCGAGATCGCGATGTCGGTCTCCGGTATCTTGAAGCGCAGCGCCTCCACGCATCGGCGCAGCTTCTCGGAAACCTGCTCCACGCCGCTGCGATTGGTGTCGGGCAGCAGGATCGCGAACTCCTCCCCACCGTACCTGGCAACGATGTCGGTCTCGCGAACGGCTTCCTTCAGCAAGCGTGCGATGGACTGGAGCAGCAGGTCTCCCACCGCATGTCCGAACTGGTCGTTCACCCGCTTGAAATCGTCCAGATCGATCAGCACCAGAGCCAGGTTTCCCTTGTAGAGGTGCACCCGCGCCAGCTCGGTGTTGAGGATGTTCCAGAAGTGGCGGTGGTTGAACAACCCGGTGAGGCCGTCCGTCACCGATAGTTCCTCGAGCCTGCGGTTCATGTCCTGCAACTGATCGTTCTGTTGATTCAGCATCTTGTTCTTGTACTGCAGCTCGGCCTTGGACAACGTGATCGTCTGGGCCATCTCATTGAAGGTGCCGATCATCATCCCGATCTCGTCGTTCGCCCCCCGCGGGATCTTCACGCCGACCAGTCCTTCATTGATGCGCTGAGCGCCCAGCGCCAGCGCGCGTACCGGCCGCAACATGGTCTGAACGACCTTGAGCGCGGCCAGAACGAATGCCGCGCCTATGAGCAGCACCGCCACCCATATCCGCGTCTGGGTGTTGAGCACGGGTTCCATCGCGATCGTGTAGTCCTCTTCGTGCACGACCCACCATCCTGTTTCTTCGACCCGAGAGATGCTCCGAAACACCGTACGGTCTCCGTAACTGGTCCGCTCTTCCACCACCAACTGTCCGTCGTCGCGTGTTGGAACCTGCATGGCCTCCAGACCGACCAGGTTCTCCTCCGCAAAACGGGGTTGCGTGAGATATCTTCCCATCTCGTCCACGAGATACAGGTCCCCACCGCGGTCCAGCCCGATCTCCGCCATCTCGCGCCCGAATTCGCCGAGATCGACCTTTGCCACCATAAGGAGTTTCGACAGGTTGAACTCCGGGCTGTCGAAAGGCACGAACAGCCATTGGTAAGCGCCGGAACGATCGGGAAGCACGATGGCCGGGCAGAACCGGGAGGATTCATCCTCGTCAAGGGCGGTCCGCACCACCGAGTCGGCGGCCGCGGCGGCTTCAGCAGAGGTGAAAGCAATCGCCTCGCCCCCGGGGGCGAGCACGAGAATCTCGTCGTATATCGGGAATCGGATCTGCACGATGCGAAGGTACTTGTGGAGCTCGTCCTGCACGGAGCTGTCGGCTTTTCTCGCACCGCCGGAAGCGAAATAACGCTCGAGGTTGGCGAGGAAGACCGACGATTGCGACAGACGCTCGAGGTCCTTGACTTCGCGCTGGAGCAGGATTCGAACCTTGGACTTGCTCGCGGACAGAATCGCGGGGAACTTCTCGCACGTCTTGTCGGCGAGGAAACGCTGCGTGCTCCGCATGGTCACGATGCCGACGACGACGGACGTGACGGCCACGCTCGCTACTACCAGCGCAATTATTTTCGCGGAAAAACTCTCTTTGAGCGGCCGCAACAGGCGGTTGAGCATTTGGTCTCCTAGGGCATTGCCGGATACGTGACAACAAGCAAAAACAGTACACAAACGGCTGTCAGCCTCACGAACTGGTACCGGCAAAGTTTGCCGGTTCCACCGGCTCGAATGCTCACTCGCCACCTCCCCTGGACAACGGCGGAGTTACTGTGCTAAAATGCTCTCCCATCGTGTGTTAGGCCGTACGGCTTTTGCTGCAAGGAGAACGCGACATGAGCAGGCTCATCCTGAAGTTGGCGGAATTCACGGCGTCCCTGACGTACGACCACGTTCCGGAAGAAGCTCGCGCAGCGGCGAAGAGGTTTCTTTTTGACAGCGTGGGTTGCGCGTTGGGAGGTCTCAAGCAGGAAGACCCGGCGATCTATCGGAAGGTGCTTGCCTTTCTGGGCGGCAACGCGCACGCGACCATCATCGGTACCGCCGAGAAGACCTCGCTCGTGCAAGCCGCTCTGGTGAACAGCCTGCTCATCCGGGTGATGGACTACAACGACATTTACTGGATGCAGGACCCGTCGCACCCGAGCGATATCATCCCTGCGGCGCTGTCCGTGGGCGAATACACGAAGAAGTCGGGCGCGGAGATCCTCACGGCGATTCTGATCGCCTACGAGATCGAGATGCGTTTGTGCGAGTTCGCCGTTCCCGGCGTCCGGGAGCGCGGATGGCATCACGCCACACTCACTCAGTTCGCGTCGCCGTTTGCCGCCGGGAAGCTGCTTGGCCTCGAT
Organism: Candidatus Krumholzibacteriia bacterium; assembly: GCA_041742575.1. Classification (GTDB taxonomy): domain Bacteria; phylum Krumholzibacteriota; class Krumholzibacteriia; order WVZY01; family JAKEHA01; genus JBGSIK01. The sequence continues at coordinate 6,608 of JBGSIK010000268.1, read as the reverse complement.
CAGCAGCAACTGGTGAACGCCGCCGGCATCTCCGGATCCTGTCACGGCACGACGGGTTCCGTCACTGCCGGCAAACTCACCATGATGAAGAACACCGTCGATCCGCTGGCGGTCGCGGCCGGGGTGGAGGCCGCGTTGCTGGCGAAGGAGGGGTACACGGGTCCGGAGCACGCGCTCGACGGCAAGGAAGGGCTCATGCATTGCCTCGGCAAGGGGTGGGACGAGTCGAAGCTCGTGGACGACCTGGGTTCAACGTTCAGGATCAGGCGATGCGGAATGAAGGCGCATCCCACGGAGGCGCTGACACACGCGCCCATCACCGCCACGCTCGACATCATCCGCAAGAACAGACTCCGGCCGGATGACATCGCGTCCGTGACCGTAAAGACCATCGCGCGGGCCGCGGACATCCTCTCCGATCCGTCCAAGTTCGATCCGCAGTCGAAGGAGACGGCCGATCACAGCCTCCCCTACTGCCTGGCGGCCGCGTGCGCGCGCGGCAAAGTGACGCCGGAGGAATTCACGGAGGAAAGCATTCATGATCCCGCCATCCGCCGGTTCCTTTCCCGCATCAGGGTGACGGCTGACCCGGCTTACGAGGCTTTGTTTCCCGCGAAGCAGCCGAACCACGTGCTCATCGTGACCACCTCGGGCGCGTCCTTCCAGACCTACGTAGAGTACCCCAAGGGCCATCCCACCATACCCATGGACCGGGACGAACTGGTGACGAAGTTCGCCTCGCTGGCCGCCCCGGAGCTGTCGCGCGCGCAGGTCGAAGGGATCTACGACGTGATCGAACGGTTCGACACTCTCGACTCGATGAAGCCGTTCTTCGAAGCGGTTCGGATTCGGTGAAACGATTGGCGGAACCATGAACACGGGCAGAGATCCCGATAAGTTGTCGCCGATGGGGGACACGGCCGAATTCCAGCGCGCGGTCGAACGCGCGACCCGCTGGATCGGCGATTACCTCGAGCATCCGGAGCTGTATCCCGTGTTGTCACAGGTGGCGCCGGGAGAGATCCGCGCCGCGTTCCCGACGGACCCTCCCGCGCACGGCCGTCGCTTCGACGAGATCCTGGACGACTTCGAGAAGAAGATCGTCCCGGGCATCACCCACTGGAACCACCCCTGTTTCTTCGCCTATTTCGCAATCACGGGATCGCTCCCGGGAATCCTCGGCGAGTTGCTGGCCGCGGCATTGAACGTGAACGGGATGTTGTGGCGGACCTCGCCGTCCCTCACCGAGCTCGAGGGGCTCACGCTCGACTACCTGCGCAAGATGATCGGACTCGAGGGAGATTTTTTCGGCCAGATTCTGGACACCGCTTCGACGTCGACCCTGGTGGCGATGGCCGCCGCGCGTGGGGCGCTCTCCGACCTCGACATTCGTCGCCGCGGCATGGGTGGGCGAAGCGATCTCCCCCCGCTGGTGCTGTACGAATCGGAGGAAGCCCACTCGTCGGTCGACAAAGCAGGCATCGTGCTCGGAATAGGGACGGAGAACATGCGGCGTGTGAAAACGGACGAGAGATTCCGTATGGACCCGGAGGCGTTGGAGGCGGCGATCGTGGGGGACGAACACGCCGGCCGGCGCCCCTTCTGTGTCGTGGCAACCGTGGGAACGACTTCGACGACGAGCGTGGACCCCGTGCGCAGCGTCGCGGAGGTGTGTGTGCGACACGGGCTGTGGTTGCACGTCGATGCCGCCTATGCGTGGGCAGCGGCGGTACTCCCCGAAAAGCGGGACATTCTCGACGGCTGCGAACGCGCCGATTCGATAGTCGTGAACCCCCACAAGTGGTTCTTCACGCCGACCGACCTCAGCGTGCTGTACTGTCGGCACCGGGACAAGTTGAGGAACGCTTTCACGCTCGTTCCGGAGTACCTCCGCTCGGGAGAGGAAGCCGATGAGCCCAACTTGATGGACTACGGCTTCCAGCTCGGGCGCCGCTTCCGGGCGCTCAAGCTGTGGATGGTCATCAATTACTTCGGGGTCGAGGGTATCCGCCGGCGGATCGCGGAGCACATCCGCCTGGCGCAATCGTTCGCGGCATGGATCGGCCGGCACCCGGATTTCGAGCTGATGGCGCCGGTCGAGTTCAGCACGGTCTGCTTCCGATGGCGCCCGGGCGGTCGTGACCCCGATCAGTTGGATTCACTGAACGACTCCCTGCTCTCCGCCGTCAACGGGTCCGGCAAAGCATTTCTCTCGCACACGAAAATACGCGGGCGCATGAGCCTTCGTTGTGCGATCGGGAATCTCCGCACCACCGATGCCCACATCGAGGCCCTCGAGCGCGTGCTGGAGACAGAAGCGGCGACGGTGGAACGACGAACGCGGCGAGATTGAGTTTTCACGCGAAGGCTGGTGTACTGTCCCGGAAGTACCTTCACAGAGGTTCGATGCAAAGTCGCGCGGGTCCTGTCGCCGATTGCCCCGCGCGTGCTCGCTAGCGCTGCGCTCGCGACGGGCTGCTTGCGTCAGACGCGCTATAGACGTCTGCGCGTCTGGGGCCCCATCGGCGCCACCCGCGCGACATGATTAGCTACTTCTGGGACAGAACACTAGCCAAAGGCTAGCTTGACCAGCGCTTGCTGCTCCAGGGCATGTGCTTTCGCGGATCCGGTCGCGGGGCTGGAGCTTTCGTAGCGCTTCACGCTGGTGACGTGCCGGTTCCCCACGATCTGCTTGAGCCGGGGCCGCAAGAAAGGCAGCGCGCCCATGTTCGCTGGCTCCTCCTGGACCCACACGATCTTGGCGTGCTTTCCGTGGCGGTTGATCGCCTGCGCGAGCAGGCGGTCGGGGAACGGGTAGAACTGCTCGATGGTCACGATCGCCCGGTCCATGGCATTGCGCCGCGCCCGCTCCGCCCGCAGCTCGTGGGCGATCTTCCCCGAACAGAGCAACACCGCGCCGGCCTCTCCGACCTCCTCGTCGGGAATCACCGCTTGAAACCGCCCCCGGGTGAACGATGCCATCTCCGAACAAGCAGCATCCGCGCGCAGCATGCTCTTCGGCGTGAAGACGATGAGCGGTTTGATCCACTCACGCCCGGTCTGCCTTCGCAGCAAGTGGAAGTACTGGACGGCCGTGGACGGCTGGCAGACCTGCAGGTTGTCCTCGCCCGCAAGTTCGAGAAACCGTTCGATCCGCGCGCTCGAGTGTTCGGGGCCCTGGCCCTCGAAGCCGTGCGGCAGCAGCACCACCAACCCGGACAACAGGCCCCACTTGTCCTCGCCCGCGGACAGGAACTGATCGATCACCACCTGCGCGCCGTTCACGAAATCGCCGAACTGCGCTTCCCAGACCACCAGAGCGTCGGGGTATTCGCGGCTGTACCCGTATTCGAATCCCAGTGCGGCTGCTTCGGACAGCGGAGAGTCCCCCACCACAAGCGGTCCCTGACGATCATGCAGGTGCTGGAGCGGTATGTGCGCTTTCCCCGTGCGAACGTCGAAGAGCACCGCGTGACGCTGGTTGAATGTTCCCCGCCGTGTGTCCTGGCCGGTCAAGCGCACCCTCACTCCCTCCCGCAACAGAGAGCCGAACGCCAGCGCTTCCGCCATTCCCCAGTCGACCAGCCGTTTGCCTGCGGCCATTTCCCTCCTCAGTTCGAGGAGTTTCGCGATCTTGGGATGGGGTGTGAAACCCTCCGGCACGGTCACGATGCTCTCCGAAACCTCGAGCAACGTTTCGAGCGCGACTCCGGTGTCGCGCTCTTGCCCCGCGTCGTACGGCCCCCCACGGTATTTCTTCCAGAAGACCGGCAATTCGAAAAACGTCGGTCGCTTCACCTGCGCCCGCCCGATTTCCTGCGTTGCCGACAGATGCGACATGACCCGTTCGCGCAATTCATGCACGACCGGTTCCGGCGTTCCCACCCGCTGTGCGAACGTCTCCCACAGCATCGGTCGATTCTTGATCCGTTCGTACAGGAGCGGCTGAGTGAGCGTGGGGTCCTCGACCTCGCTGTGACCGTACCGTCGATAGCCGATGAGGTCGACCACGACGTCCGTGCGGAATCGATGGCGGAAATCCGCGGCCAGCTGGCCCGCCCACCAGATCGCTCTCGGCGCGTCGCCGTTGACGTGGATGATCGGGATCGACAACCGTTTGGCGGCGTCGGACGCGAAACGCGATGAATGAAGAGACCCCGGTTCCGCCGTGAACCCGACCAGGTTGTTCACCACCACGTGTACGGTCCCCCCCACGCTGTAGTCGGGAAGGTCGGCGAGATTGAAGACTTCCGACACTACCCCCTGTCCCGCGAAGGCGGCGTCTCCGTGGCACACCACGGCAAGGTATTTCGTCCAGCCGTTTTCAGCGTGCCGATCCTGCCGCGCCCGCGTCCGTCCCATCACCACCGAGTCGACCGCCTCCAGATGACTGGGGTTCGACGAGAGGTGGACCTCGACCTCACCGCCGGACAGGGTGCGGTACTTGCCCGTCGCCCCCATGTGGTACTTCACGTCGCTGGCCCCGAGCACGCTTCGTGGGTCGACGTCTTCCATGCCGGCGAAGATGCTCGCCGCCGGGATGTTGGCGATGGTCTTCATCACGTTGATCCGTCCGCGGTGGCTCATCCCGAGGTACGCGTATTCCGCTCCATTGCGAGCGGACGCGTCCAAGATGGCATCGAGGAGCGGAATCAAACCGGCCACACCCTCGATCGAAAACCGCTTGCTGCCGACATACCGCGCGTGGAGGAAGCGTTCGAAGAGCTCCGTTTCCATCAAGCGCTCGAGCACCCAACGCTCGTCGATCTCGGGCATTCCCCGTTCGACCGCCTCCCTCACCCATTCGACCCTATCGCGCTCGATCATGTGCATGTACTCGATTCCCAGGCATCGCGTGTATATCGCGCGCCATCGCTCCACGTCTGACTGGTCGGCGGAAGCGACCGCGTCTCTCAAATCCGGATGTTCGAAGGGCACGAGCCGCCCCAGCGGATCCAGGTCCGCCGCGAGGTAACCCCAGCGGCGGAACGCCTCCGCAAGCGGATCATCCGCTTGCCGGGGGGCGTCCGCAGTGGTCTTCCGGGCTTTCGTGGGCATTTCGATCCTCGCTGGAAGAGCGGAGTGCGTCGGCGCAACAGGTTTTTGATAGATAACATGGTGGAGGAACCGTGTCAAACCCCCGCCATCACGCACGCGTGGAGCCCGTACGGCCGTCACCACGACCGGTAATCAGGGACGGGGCGGGGACGGTTCTGGAGTATCCCCTCGATTCGATCCATGATGCCCGGCGCGAGCCTGGCCGCCACGTCCAGCGCTTTCATGTTCTCGACGACCTGTTCCGGCTTCGTCGCGCCCGTTATCACGGTACTCACATTCGGGTTTTTCAGGCACCATGCGATCGCGAGCTGCGCTCGCGTGCATCCGAGTTCACGGGCGATCGTGCCCAGCTGCTTCACCTTGTGCAGATTGCTCTTGGCCGACTCCCCCACGAGCCGGTCACGCAACCACTCCAACCCTTTGACATTCGCCCGACTATCCGCCGGGCCCGCGCCATCCTCATACTTTCCCGTGAGCAAGCCGCTCGCGAGCGGGCTCCAGATCGTCGTCCCCAAGCCGATCGCCCCGTACAGGCGCGAGTATTCTTTCTCCACGCGCTCGCGATGCAGCATGTTGTACTGCGGTTGCTCCATCTGCGGGGGGATTAGGTGCTCACGACGGGCGACCGCCACCGCCTCCATGATCTGGTCGGCGCTCCACTCACTCGTTCCCCAGTAGAACGCTTTACCGCGATCGATCAGGTGGTTCATGGCCCGAACGGTCTCCTCTATTGGGGTGCGAGGATCGGGCCGGTGGCAGAACACGAGATCGACATAGTCGAGTTGCAGTCGCGCCAGCGCGGCGGCCGCGCCTTCGATCACGTGTTTTCGCGAGAGCCCCGTGTCGTTCGGCCCCCCTCCACCCCAGAAGATCTTGGTGGAGACGATGATGTCCGACCGCTTCCAACCGGCGCGCCGTATCACGTCGCCCATGATCGTCTCGGCATCGCCGTCGGCGTAGGCCTCAGCGTTGTCGAAGAAATTGACACCCGCCTCGTACGCGGCCATCATGCAGTCGAAGGCCTCGCCCGCTCCCACTTGTTGCCCATACGTTATCCACGCGCCCAACGACAGCGCCGACACTCGCAGACCGCTCGAGCCCAGATGCCGGTACTCCATGTTCGCTCCTTTCCGTTTTCGACCCGGAACGACCGACACCATCCGACCGATTTCGACGACAGCAGAATGGCCGGTCCGGGATTGTCGACAGTTTATCTGAATGCCCGGCGTCGACGCTCAGTCAATCGGCGCCGACACGAACGGGCGCCTCATCTACCGTCGCAGACTACCGGCGCAACTAACTGCTAGGAAGCAAGTTGCTGCGCCGCCCGTAACGACTGGCCCACGGCTGAGAGCCCGTGGGGATCGACCGGCTGGTCGCCCTCCGAAGACCGATTCCGCTGCGCGGCGCTTCTCGCAGAAGAACTCGGCCGGCCGGCCGCGACCGAGCTGGTTGCCACATGTCCGGTCTTTCGCTATTATAAACGGGTACCGGATCAAGAGCACACGACCCCGACAACAGGAGCGATTTGCATGTCCAGCTACAGCCTC
>JBGSIK010000267.1:0-1657 GCA_041742575.1 Candidatus Krumholzibacteriia bacterium | reverse complement strand
GTGGAGAGCTTCGTGCCGGGAATCGCCCTGAACTTCGGCCGGCCCTCGGTGATGATCACCTCTCCGGGCGTTTCGCTCACGAATACGCGCGGGATGGTGGACAGCTTCTTGCCGGGCACGCTCTTGCTCACGCGCTCCCAGGCCTCGTCCTTGGGGAGCTTTTTCATGTCGCCGGGAAGCTTCTCGGCCTGTTCCCAGCTCCCCTTGAGACTGTCCGCGGTCATGAGCCAACCGTCGCGGTAGAGCAAGTAGTTCTTTTCCGACTTTTTATCGCGGATGACGTCCCAGTTCGTGTTGAGCCCGAACTCGAGCTCGGTCCCCTCGATCGGCGAGAATCGCGGCGGGCCCAGAAACGCGACCAGGATCGCCTCGCGGTCGCTGTAGAAGATGGGTGGAGGGTCCAGGTTCACTTGGACGCCTTCGTCCTTGGCCTGGCCCTGCTCGACATAGGCCAGAACGCGATCGAGCGCGATCTCCGTATACTCCCTGGCGGGCGGCACCGACCGGACGGTCTTCTCGAGAGCCGCCGCCTTCTCGGTATCCACGTCCTGGAACCGGACGGCGGTGATCTCCGGCTTGTACATCGTGACGAGCCGCTTTTCGTGGTCGGTGACCGTCTTGGCCTTGAGCTCGACGACGCCAAGGGTGGGCTCCGTGGCGCCTTTCGGCTTCACGGCGACGGCGAGCCGGGCGAACAGCGTGTTGTAGTCGCGCCACTCCTCGATCTGGGGCTGATGCATTGTGATTTCGTTGCCGTCGATGGTGTAAAGCCGCGGCCAGCCCTTGTCGAGCGGCCCGCTCGTCGCGTCATCGGTCTTCGCCGTTTCGGACGCCCCTTGGCCGTGGCACGGCACGACCGAAACCAGAGCGACCATCAGCGCGGCCGCCGCGAGACAGGTGAATGCTCGCAGGCGCGTGCCTGCAACGCTGGTAAAGAAATGCATCCCGATCATACTATCGCCCTCCTCGCATGGGATAATCACTCTCTGTGGGGTCATTAAGTCCCGTTACGTTCTTTGTTCCAGAATCCGCATGACTTCTTCGGCGAATTTTCCGTTCCGGACGAGTTCCGCCATGATCTTCATGGGATGATCAACGTGCTCGAAAAACGCCTTGTAACCTTCGCAGAGGTAGTTCAGTCCCGGCTCCCCCTCCGGCGTCTCGATGAAGCGGTTTTTGGGACACTCGCCGTTGCAGGCGAACAACACGTGGCATGCCCGGCAATAGCGGGGGAGGGTGTCTTTCTTGTCCTGCCCGAATCTCCGTTGCTTGTCGGAGGCCGCAAGCTCGATCATGGGCGTCCGCAGTATGTTTCCCAGGTGGTAGTTCGGCTCGACGAAGTGGTCACATGAATACAGGTCGCCGTTGTGCTCCAGGGCCATGCCCAGACCGCACGTAGGGCCGAAGATACAGATGGTTCCCGCCATGTCGAGCCATCCCGCCAGCGCTCCGTCGAAATTCAAGACGAACGTTTTGCCAACGTCTCTCTTGACCCACTCATCGAAGATCTCGATGAGGAAGCGGCCCCACTGGTCGGGCCGCACGGAGCGGTCCGTGACCGTATTGCCTTCCTGGTAGCCGCTCTCATTGTCCCGCTCCACGATGGGGATGAACTGGATGTAATGCGCGTCGAGATCATCCCGAAAGAAGCGATAGA
>JBGSIK010000266.1:0-14266 GCA_041742575.1 Candidatus Krumholzibacteriia bacterium | reverse complement strand
TGAAAGACAAGAGCAACCGCCAGCTCGAAGCAGATCTGGTCGCGAGGCTCCGACGGCAATTCGACGCCGTGCAGGGCATCGAGTACAACGTGACCCGGCCCGCGTATTTCACATTCCAAACACCGGTGGAGGTGCACGTTTTCGGTTACGATCTGGATGCCCTCAAGGGATACTCGGACCAGCTGGCGGAAAAAATCGCGCAGATCGACGGGGTAAAGGATGTAGAGGTTTCGCTCGAGTACGGGAATCCCGAGCTGAACGTTCACTTCGACCGCGTGCGGCTTTCTTCTCTGGGGCTTTCTCTGGACGATGTATCGAACACGCTCAAAACGAAGATAAAGGGCGACGTGCCCACTCAGTTCAAAGAGCGGGAAAAACAAGTCGACATACGTGTCCGCACCGGCGCGTGGCGGGCGGAGGAGATCGAATCGATACGTTCGCTGGTCGTGGGCGAGCAGGACGGGCGTTCCATCCAGCTTGCCACGGTGGCCGACGTGGAGGTCACGCGCGGTCTGAACCAGATTTCGCGCATATCGCAGCAACGCGCGGCCGTCATTTCCGCCAGCCTTCAGGGTCGGGATCTCGGCGCCGCTTCCCAGGATATCAAGAATGTCATCGCCGCCACCCGCGTGCCCTCGGAGGTCACGGTCGAGCTGGCAGGTCAGAATGAGGAGCTTCTGCAATCGTACCGCAATCTGCGGCTGGCCTTGATACTGGCCATATTCCTCGTGTACCTCGTGATGGCGGCTCAATTCGAGTCTTTCATCCACCCCCTCATCATCATGTTCACGGTGCCGCTGGGTGCGATCGGTGTCATATTTGCCCTGCTGATAACCGGAACACCGGTCAGCATAATCGTTTTCATCGGCGTCATCCTGCTCGCCGGGATCGTTGTGAACAACGCCATCGTGATGATCGATTACATCAATCAGCTCCGCGGCGCCGGTAAGATCGCCTATGAGGCCATCGTCGAGGGCGCCAAGGTGCGTTTGCGTCCCATCCTGATGACGACGCTGACGACCATACTCGGACTCGTGCCGATGGCGCTGGGCTTCGGAGAGGGAGCGGAGATTCGGGCCCCTCTGGCCATCACGGTCATCGGCGGGCTGACGGGGGCAATGGTGCTGACGTTGCTCGTCATCCCTGCGCTCTACGCCGTGGTGGCGCGGGTAAGGTCGTGACCGGGCGCCGGAGGTCCTCTTGAAACTCTACGAGGCAGCAGTCAGGAAACCGGTGATCGTGCTGATCGGGCTCATCACATTGTTCGTGATGGGCATGGTGTCGGCCTACAAGCTCCCGATCGAGTTCCTCCCCCATATGGAGTTCCCTTTCATCGGGGTCTTCGTTCCGTATCGCGACTCACACCCGGATTACGTCGAGCGGAACATCGTCAAACCCATCGAGGAAGTGATGGCCACCCTCGGCGACGTCAAGAGGATATTCGCGAACGCAGGGGAAGATGCTGCTTGGGTCGGCGTGGAGTTCAATTGGGGACGCGAGGTGAGTGTGCTGCGCACGGAGGTCAAGGAGAAAATCGATCAGATCCGTGGCGAACTGCCAAGGGACGTCGAGCACATTCAGATCTTTTCGTTCGACACCAACGACATCCCCATATTGGAGGGAAGGATATCGGCCGTCGGCAGGGATCTCTCCGGCAGCTACGACCTGATCGAACGGCTGATCGTGAACCCCCTGAAACGGATAGAAGGAGTCGGAGCGGTCAACATCAACGGTGTGGAACCGAAGGAGGTATCGATCTACCTCAAGCTCGACAAACTGAAAGCACACCGGGTGGACGTGCAGAGGATCTTCGAACAGCTGCAGAGCGCGAACCTGAACGCTTCCGGAGGAGAAATCACCGCCGATGGGCTGCGTTACAGCATTCGTTCCATCGGGAACTTCCGGAGCTTCGAGCAGGTCGAGAACCTGATGGTCAGCCTGGAGGGGCTGCGCTTGAAGGATATCGCCGACATACACTACGGCGAGCCCGAAGTGGAATACGGGCGGTTCCTCAATGGCGAGAAGGCGATTGCATTCTGGATCCAGAAGACGAGCAACGCCAATACCGTCGAGGTGGCGCGCCGGGTCCACAAAGCGATGGAGAAGATGAACAAGGATCCGGCCCTGGAAGGGATCAACGTGCTGTTGTTCTTCGACCAGTCGGAAGAGATCCTCCATGGCCTCCATGGAATGCGCGACGCAGGCATCATAGGTGCCGTGTTAGCGATAGTGATTCTGTATTTCTTCCTGCGCCGGTGGACGACCACATTGATTGTGGCGTTATCGATACCCTTCTCCGCGATTTGTACGCTCGCCTTCCTGTACTTCGCGGGATACTCTCTCAACATGCTCACCATGATGGGTCTCATGTTGGCCGTGGGTATGCTCGTGGACAACGCCGTTGTCGTGCTGGAGGCCATATTTCAACATCAGACCAAGGGCGAGGAGAGCGTACAGGCGTCGATCTCCGGTACCGGAGAAGTGGCGACAGCGGTGTCCACCGCGACCTTGACCTCCGTTATCGTGTTTGCTCCCATAGTCTTTGGGTCCAGCAGCAACGAGCTGTTCGTATGGTTGTCCTCGGTGGGGATCACGATATCGGTGTCCCTGCTCTTTTCGCTCCTGGTTTCTCTCACGCTCATTCCCTTCCTCACTTCGAGGACGCTTCGACCGAAGAAGACGGCGCCTTCCGAGCTGCTCGAAAAGATGCGTGAGGGATACGTCGGAATGTTGCGATGGACGACGCTCAAACACCCGAAGCTCACACTGTTCGTATTCGTTCCGGTCATGGTGGGGGTTACTGTGGGCGGTGGGATGGTATTCAAGATCTTCAAGGCGGATGAGGAAGAAGGCCTCCTCATCAAGCGCATCTACATGCAGTACGATTTCAAGGACAATCTCGGATACCAGGAGACGCGCGAGTACGTCAAGCGAGTGGAGAAATCGCTCGATGCGAGCAAAGACAAACTGGATCTCAAGACGGTGTACAGCTACTACGGGGACAACGAAGCGGCGACTACGGTGTATTTTCAGGACCGCTTCTTGAGTAAGAAGGAACTCAAGCAGAAACGCAAGCTGCTCCGGGAGACGATTCCCGAGCTGCCCGGTGTGGAGATCCGTCTGGGCGACGACACCGGGGAGAGCGCCGGTGGCGCAACGCGGATCGAAGTCAACATCTTCGGGGAGGACAAGCAAACCCTGGACGAGCTTGCGGAAGAAGTGAAGCGCCGTTTCCAGTACATCGAACACTTCTCGGACGTGAAAACCAGCGTGGAATCCGGCAGGGAACAGATCCGAATCAGGCTCGATCGCGAGCTGGCGTCGCGGTACAACCTCACCACCGACGGGATCGCCGGGATAATGAACCTCACCTTCCGCGGCGTGCAGCTCAGCCGCTTCCAGACCAAGGAACGCGAGGTCCCGATGACGATCACGCTCGATCCGGAAGACAAGGTTGGGATCTACAACCTCGAGAACCTGCTGGTGGGGATGCAGGGCGACCGGGAGATCACCCTCGGCGCCGTGGCGGAATTCGCGGAGTCGCGCGGTGCCGCGGACGTCAACCGCCAGAACCAGAAAACGACCGTCTCGGTGCAGGGATTGTACGAAGGCGAGAAAGCCGGAGAGATCCGGGAGCAGGTCACCGCGGTCATGAATGCGATGGACTATCCGGTGGGGTACAGCTGGTCGTTCGGACAACGGATGGTCGAACGCGAGCAGCGAGACACGCAGATGCTGACGAACGTTTTGCTAGCGATCATCTGCGTGTACCTTCTGATGGCGGCCATGTTCGAGTCCCTTCTGCATCCGCTCGTCATCATGCTGTGCCTCCCGCTGGCTGCTGTCGGCGTGGTCCTGATCATGGTGCTGACCGGCACCAAAATGAGCTTCATGGCCATGATCGGCGTTGTGATTCTCATTGGGGTGGTGGTGAACAACGGGATCGTGCTCATCGATCACATCAACAACTTCCGCAAGAGAGGGCTGTCGATAGAGGAGGCAGTCATCGAGGGTGGCCGCGAGCGATTCCGGCCCATCTTGATGACCGCGGGCACGACCATCCTCGGGCTTCTCCCCATGGCGGTCGGGAACGCCCACGTCGGGGACGCCCAGTACTACCCCCTGGCACGCGCGGTCATGGGAGGATTGATCAGTTCCACCATACTCACGCTTCTCGTGCTGCCCACTTTTTACGTGTTCGGCGAGCACGCGCGGTCGTGGGCCGCGCAGTTGTGGGTACAATCGCGTCTGCATCCGTCGGCGGGCAAGCCGGCGGGCACGACGAGCCGAGAGTCACTGTAAGATTTCCCTCGTATCTCCGTCCAAGTTTAAAACGGGGAATCGGCTTTACAAAACCGCGCCGGCAGGGCATAATGCCCGTGCCGGCGGATGTGACGACGTTTATTGCAAACTATTGTAGTATAATAAAATAACGGTGAGACTCAGACAGGGAGGATTCAATGTCAACGGAGATCGAGATTACAGACGCGAACTTCGCCAGTGAAGTAGAACAATCGAAAAAACCGGTTCTTGTGGACTTTTGGGCGCCGTGGTGCGGGCCGTGCAGAATAATCGCGCCCATCGTCGAAGATATCGCCAAGGAATACGCGGGCAGGCTGAAGGTGGGCAAGCTCAATACGGACGAAAACCAGCAGGTGCCGTCGCGGTTCGGCATCATGAGCATCCCGACGCTCATGATCTTCAAGAACGGGAAGGCGATCGAGCGGATCGTGGGCGCTCAGCCGAAGGAGGCTTTGACGAGCAAGATCGATGCTGTCCTCGGTTGAGGTCAAAAGCGTCGAGCACACGTGCGCATCCAAGCGCTTCCCCCCCGTGTTTGTCACGAACGTCGGCGGCTTGGGACACGCCGGCTGTACACAGTCATTCGTATTGGTGCGAGGTACGGGGCCGATCCAGGAATTGGATCGGCCCGTTTTGATTGCTCTGCCCTTCTCCGTCACGGCCGCCCCGGTGTCGGCCGCGCGCCGCGCTTCCACGATTCTCGCCACCAGATAGGGGAACCACATCAGAAGGACGATGAGGTACATTCCCATCTCCTCGTAGAATACGTTGTACCGCGGAACTGCGACCAGCTGGGCATGGGTGAAAGGGGAACCGGCCATGACGCGCGGGTTCGACATCAGCGCCTCCTGGCTCACAGTGACTGCGGTCACCACGTGTACCGCGAAGAGCGCCACCAGCGCGCACGACATCCAGACCACGAAACGCTTCCAGCCGCGAATCGGCGAAGCGAGGTACAGTGCGATCAGCATCGCCGTATTGCTGGTGATATCGGTGGCGTTCACCCGCAGCGCCACCCGATCGGCCCCCAAGACCAATCCGAACATGAGATCGTGACCCTCCGCAACCACACGCGCCACCGTGCCGGTCGGATCCAGAGTCGGACAAATCGCGTCCAGCACTTGCGCCAGCAAGCGGTGGTACAGGGCGGAGAATCCCCTCGCTTCCCACAGATAAAGGAACAGGAAGAACAAGGGGACGACCTTAATCAGGAACACGGTGACGGGTTTTCGAGCCATATGCGGAATACGTCGTCACCCAGGCCAGCCATATTCCCACGGTCGCGATGATGACGAAGGCCTGGGCATAATAGTAATGCGCCGTTTCGAACACGTGCGGCACCTTGTAGCCGAGCACGAAGAGCACCGCGACACGCACAATGTTGACCGCGAAGATCAGCGGGAAACCGGCCGCCAGGCCGAGCAGCTTGTGCTTCCAGCTGGCGGGGAACGCGAGCACGGCGGCGAAATAGATCGCCGTGACTTCCAGCCCGTTGCAGACGTTCTTGATGGTCACGCCGAACTGCGGCGAGATGATGACCTCGCCCGACCCTCCGGCGGAGACGCCGAACGCTCTCAGAACGGCCCGGCTGCACGCAGCGACGAAACCCGTGTACGGCTCCACAAAGTGGCGGGCGACCCAGCGCAGGTGCAGGACGTAGTAGATTGCGAGAAGCGCCACAGCCGTGAGCAGTACGAAGCGGATGATCGGCCAGTTGTGGCGGACCGCGGCGATCAAGGACTTTCCCCTGCGCCGATGGTCCTGAGCGCGATGTGTGGTGTGGTCCTCCACGTGCTTTCCTCCCGCCCGGTCGGACGACCCCCCGATTTTAACCGACAAGAGGCAGACAGGACAACCGGTTACGGCAGCGGCGGCCCGATTCTTGCACGAATTTCCGTTGCTATGATCCGGAAGATGGTCTTGGCGGTATTGGCTTTGCTAGTCGCAGGTTGCGGCTCGCAACCGGAACGTGGTGGCCGGGAAGGCGCCCAAGCCCCCGACTCCCTGCGCAGGGTGCCACGAAGCGGTGGACGGGTGGTCATCGGCGTCCAGCAGGAGCCGGAGATGCTGAGCGAGATTTTGAACGCCATGGCCACCAACAACATGGTCTGCAACCTGGTCTTCAGCAAGTTCGTCAAGTACGACGATGACCTCAATCTGATTCCGGATCTGATCAAGGAAATCCCGAGCGTCGAGAACGGCGGCATCTCGCCCGATTACCTCACCTACACCTATCACCTCCGGACCGACGCCCTCTGGCACGATGGCGGCAGGGTCACCAGTCGTGACGTCGCGTTCACATTCCGCGTCATCATGGATCCCAAGGTGAACGTCGAGTCGCGAGAAGGGTGGGACGTGGTGCGTTCCGTGGAGACGCCGGACGACTCGACGGTCGTTTTTCATTTGATCCGGCACTATCCGGATTTCACCGGCGAGGCCTTTTTCGACGAGTCGATCTTGCCGGAGCATATCCTGCGCGACGAGACCGGCGAGATGTTCCACTCCTCCCGGTTCCATCACGCGCCCGTCGGGTCGGGACCGTTCCGGTTCAAACAGTGGGTGCCGGGTTCCCACCTGGTTCTGGTCGCGAACGAGCACTACTACGGCGAGGGACCATATCTCGACGAGATCGTTTTCAAATTCATTCCCAACGAGAATGCGCTGCTCATTCAGCTCAAGACCGGGGAGATCGACATATTCGACAACGCGAACATCAATTTCATCGAACAGCTGGAACAGGTTCCCGGCATCGTCGTGTACAAGACACCCGTGCTCATGTATGAGCACGTGGACTTCAACATGGAGAACCCAATTCTCCGCGACAAACGGGTCCGGCAGGCGCTGAGTTACGCGACCAACAAGAAGGAGATCGCGGAACGGATTTATAATGGTCTCGTGACCGTTGCTCCGCTGGACGAGTTCCCGTCCTCGAAATATTTCCACCGGGACGTAGCTGACCGGGTAGTGTACGACCCCCTGGTTTCCCGGAAGTTGCTGCGGGAGGCGGGGTGGTGGGATGCCAATGGTGACGGCATACTGGACAAGAGCGGGGAGCCGCTGAAACTTCGAATAACGGCCAGCGCGGGCCAGCTCGACCGCGAACGGACCGAACTGGTGCTCCGGGAGCAGTGGCGGCAAGTCGGGATCGATCTCGAGATCCGAAACTACAACCCCACCGTGCTGTACGGCACCTACGAAGACGGCGGCATCCTCAAACGCGGCAAGTACGACGTGGCCATGTACGCGTGGCTTTCGTCGCCGGAGCCGGCGACCAAAGAGGCGCTGTACTCCTCCAAGAACATACCGCCCAGCGGGCAGAACAACCCGCGCATCGACAACGACGAGCTGACCGAGTTACTCCAGCGCGGGTCCACCGAAGTCGAACATGACCGCCGCGTGCAGATATACCGACGCATCTCGGAGATCCTGGTCGAAGAAGTGCCTGTCGTTCCGCTCTTCTGGTACACCTCGATCGACCCTTGCACGGAGAAGCTCGAGAACTTCCGGCCCAATCCCACGCAGTCGGCCGACACCTGGAACGCGAACCAGTGGTACCGGACCGACCGACCGCACCCGCTCCAATCCGCAGCTCGCTAGACGCCCGCCGCCCCTCGTCCCCTGATTGCCTTCGGGTTGGTACGAAACTCGCACCTTCCCGGTGGGGCCTGTCCGCAGGACGGCGCGCCCGTGGAGTTAACTGGTTATGACTGAATGAGTTGAGGACTATGGCCCGCTATTTCTTGAAGCGCTGTTTGGAGATTGCTCCACTGGTCTTTCTCGTTTCGCTCATTTGTTTTGCATTGATGCAAGCAACCCCAGGCGGCCCCACGGCGATGCTGTCGGAAAACCCGATGGTCAAGCCGGAGGATCTGGCCCGGATTCGAGCGAACTTCGGGATCGATGAACCTGTGATCGTGCAGTACTTCCTCTGGCTCAAGCGGGTGTTACTGGACGGAGACTTCGGGCACTCTTACGTGACCGGCGAGCCGGTATCCGAGATGATCAAGCAGCGCCTGCCGGCGACTCTGGAGCTCATGGGCTCGGCGTTCCTGCTGGCGTTTTTGCTGGGCATATCGGGAGGGATCGTGGCGGCGCTGAAGCGGTACACCAAACTCGACTCTGTCATAACGCTGGTGGCGCTGGTCGGCATTTCCATTCCGGTGTTCTGGCTGGGTTTGATGTCGATGATGTTGTTCACCGTGAAATGGAGGATGCTGCCATCCGCGGGAATGTTCTCGCTCGGTGTGCCTTTCTCGCTGCTCGACCATTTGCAGCATCTCCTGCTGCCGTCTCTGGTGCTGTCGCTGCTTTTCGTGGCGAGCTGGAGCCGGTACATGCGCGCGAGCCTCAGCGAAGTGCTGGGGATGAACTTCATCGATGTGGCTCGGGCGAAAGGCGCCTCGAGCGGAAGCGTCGTATTCAAGCACGCGATCAGGAACGCCGCCATCCCGGTGTTGACCGTGATCGCCCTCAACTTGCCGGCCCTGTTCACCGGCTCGATCATCACCGAGACGATTTTCGCGTGGCCGGGGATGGGACGCCTGTTCTACGACGGCCTGTTGCGTCAGGACTACACGCGGCTGATGGGGATCATATTCATGGCATCCATTCTGATCGCAGTTCTCAACCTGGTGGCGGATACGATCTATGGCATACTCGACCCCCGCATTAGATACGCTAAGTAAAGAGTGCGACGGCAAAGTCGGGGCCAAGGTACGTACGGTCCACCCCCTGCGTGCGTCGTTCCAGACCGCTCCGACCCGGAGCACGAAGGAGCAGCGGAAGGGTTTCCTGTCCTACTTGCGCGTCAACCCGCTTGCTTACACCGCTCTGATCACGCTCGGCGTCATGGTGGCGGGGGCGATCCTGGCGCCGTTCTTGAGTCCCTACGACAAGGACAAGATCGACCTCACCAGCCAGTACCTGTCGCCGTCACTGGATCACCCGTTCGGCACCGACGACCTGGGGCGGGACATATTCGTTCGCGTGATGCACGGAGGACGCGTGTCTCTGGCGGTCGGATTCATGGCGATGGTAGTGGCGCTGTCACTCGGGTTGCTGGCGGGCGGGGTGGCGGGGTACTACGGGGGGATGGTGGACACCCTCATCATGAGGTCCGTCGATCTGATGCTTTCGATTCCGGTGTTCTTCGTCATTCTGTTTCTCTCCAGCACGCTCACGCCGAGCATTGTGCTCATCTGCGTCCTCATCGGGATGACGCAGTGGATGGAAGTGGCGCGGCTGGTGAGGGCCGTCGTCATCTCCACAAGGGAGCTCGAGTTCGTCGATGCGGCCAGGGTCCTGGGGTACTCCGACCAGCGCATCATCGCGCGGCATCTGCTGCCGCATACGACCGCACCCGTTCTGGTTGCCGTCACCCTCGGTCTCGCGCAAGCGATCATCATCGAGAGCGCGCTGTCGTTCCTGGGCTTCGGCGTCCAGCCGCCGACGCCGAGCTGGGGGGCGATGTTGCAGAACGCGCAGAGCTACCTCACCACGTGCCCGTGGATAGCGATTTTCCCCGGTCTCATGATCTTTCTCACCGTTGCTTGCTGCAATATCCTGGCCGATTTCCTGGGCGAGGCCTTCAGCCCCACCGATTCTTCGAATCTGTGACGCCGGCGCCGAGATCGGCGTTTGCAATTGATCGGCTCCGGTGCGATTCTTTATATTCATCCCTGGCTCCTGCGGCCGTGGCCTGGAACCGTCTTGCTCGCGATGCGTGCGGAGGGTGGCGTGATCAGGAAAGCGCATGGGATCGGTTTGCTCTCCGGCGGATTGGACTCCGCCCTGGCGGCGTTGGTGGTCCGGGACGCTGGGGCTCAGGTAACCTGCCTTCATTTCTTCACCGGGTTCTGCGTCACCGGGCACAACAGTCGTGTGGGGCGAAAAGACAGGCCGGTCGCCAACCACGCCCTGCAAGTGGCCGCCGACATCGGGATCGCCGTCGAGCTGATCGACATTTCGGAAGAGTATCTGTCAGTCGTCATGCGTCCCAAACACGGGTACGGCGCGAACATGAATCCGTGCGTGGACTGCCGGATCTTCATGCTGCGCCGGGCCAAGGCGTATATGGAGAAAGTGAGCGCCGACTTCGTTTTCACGGGGGAAGTGGTAGGCCAGAGGCGAATGACGCAGACGCACGCGATGTGCCGGCTCATCGCCCGCGAAGCGGGACTCAAAGACCGACTGCTCCGGCCGCTGTCGGCGAAATTCCTCGATCCGACCGACGTGGAGAGAACCGGCCTGGTAGATCGCGAGAAGCTGTGCAGAATCCACGGTCGCGGCCGCAAGCAGCAGCTCGAACTGGCGGCGCAATACGGAGTCACCGGATACATGCAACCGGCCGGGGGGTGTTGCTTCCTCACCGACGAAAGCTACTCGCGCAAGCTCCGTGACCTTCTGCGGGCGCAAGGCGTCGAGGAGCTGTCGATGGACGATGTCTATCTACTCGGGGTCGGCCGGCACTTCCGCCTCTCACCGAAATTGAAGGTCATCGTGGGTCGGAACGAGGCCGAGAACAACTTTCTCAATCACTACACCTCCGACCACGTGAGCGCTCGCGCCATGGCCTTCAACGGTCCGGCCGTCATCGTGATGGGCGAGCCGGATCCATGCTCTTACGCCACCATCGCGTCACTGGCCGCGCGATACTGTGACGGCAAACAGGGAAGCTCCGTGGCGGTTGAGTTCCAACGCAGTGGCGAGCGATGGTCCGTCGAGGCGACGCCGGCGGGAGAGGCGCTGCTCGAGAGTCTTCGCATATGACGGCGAAAACGGAATATCTGGTCGTGTTGGTCACGGCGCGGAACTGCGATGAGGCCGAGACGATCGGCGCCGTACTCGTGGAAGAGCGCCTGGCGGCATGCGTGAACGTCTTGACCGCGTGCCGGAGCATCTACCGGTGGAAGGGGAAGCTGGTCCGTGACGATGAGGTGCTGATGGTCGTCAAGACCGAGCGCAAAAGGTTTGCCGCCCTCGAGCGTCGCGTGCGAGAGTTGCACAGCTACGAAGTCCCCGAGGTGATCGCTTTCCCGTTGACTGATCTCTCGCCGAGCTACACGGACTTCCTCCGCGAGGCGCTTGGTGTGGACTCGCCTTGAACGCGGAGCGCGAGGACGCGACCGCGCGCCGCCCGACAAAAAAACCCCCCTCCATTCCTGCGAATGGAGGGGGTCGGGTGGGGTGGTCGAACAGGCCACCACGCCAACAACTTGTTTCTCAGCTCGTTGCCCGCCCAATCGCACCAGCGGAGCTTGGTGCCAGGACATGGTGTCGGAGCATGGTGCCAGAGCGCACCATCAGAGCGTGGTGCCAGAGCGCACCACCAGAGCGCACCGCTCGGTCGATTCCGACTACGTCAAGGCCGCAAAAACCAGCTTGGCGGTGTGCGTGACCGTGTGAACGATCGCCGACGCTGCTCGCAGCACCGCTTTGGCGAGCGCCAGGGCCGAAAGCACGGCCGGTTTGACGGTTTCGAGTCGGGACGATTGCGAGCTGCGCGACGAATCCGACGATGATGCGAGACGATCGCCCCCGCCGGAGGTGTCGTCAGCGGAGAGGCGCGGGAGTTGGTCATCCGGCCTACCGGCCGCAGCAGTCAACTTCGCACCGTAGGCGATGGTCAGCGCCGTTGCGACCACAACGGCGATCGCTAGAACCCTCGGGCAACGCGGCATGTTTCCTCCTCACAGGTGCTTTGTACGCCCGCCCGGCGGGAGGGGTTCCCGATGGTGCGAAAATTGCTGCTCGCGGCGGGGAACCGATCATGGAGACGCGCCCGGCGGGAAGCCGAAGTCGGACAATAGGTTACCCAACGCGGGTGCGGGCTCCGGGGCCCTTTTACCGAGGGAGGGCATCACGCGTACCGCAATCATTTTGGCTTTGTTCGTGATACTGAGTCACCCGGTTGAATCGGCGGCTGTAACCGGAGTGTCGGTCGGAGGAAGAATCGGATGGAGCGAGAACAGTGGCGAGGTACTGCCGGGAGTATCTGATCTCGGGGCGGGAACGACTTATACGGCGATTTTGGGCATCGGCGCGGTGCCCGGACTGGACGTGGAGTTCCGCGGGAGTTATTTCGAAAAGGAGTTCATCTACTCATACGACGTCGGTGGGGTGCCGGTGGAGCACCCATTCACATACCGGGACATGGGCGTCACGGCGCTCCTCAAGCGAAACATCGTGGAATCCGCGGGATTCCCGTTCGCTCTCTACGCAGGTGCCGGTGTCGGCGTGCACTTCCTCAACACGGAAGTCACGGCGGAAATGGCCTCGGGCACAGTGGAACCTCCCGCGGATGCGGACGACCCATTCGCCATGATGGAAAACACGGGCAAGTTGGGTGGTGAAGGGCTGGTGGGGCTCACGTTGGCGCCGCCGGCTTTTCCCCTGGCGGCGTTCGGCGAATACCGGTACGGAATCATCTTCGCGAGCGAACGCCTCACGCAATCGGAGTTCGCCGCCGGTCTTATGATCCGGTTCTGATTCAAAGCCGGCGACGCCATCGACGCCGGCAGGCTGCACGATATCGACGAGCCCGTCGTGAAGCGCGCGCGGGCCTCTACGCGCGCGCTCGGCCTTTCCCCAATTTTTCTTGGCTGCGGTAAAACAATCGGGTTAGCATCGCCCTGTCCGGGCCACGCCGCACCACGCTGCGGCCGGCTGGTGGAGGGTGAAAAGCCGTGGCACGTCTTTCGGTGGGGATCGCGCTCAGCGGCGGCACAGCCAAGACTGTCGCCCACGTAGGCGTTCTGAAAGCGCTTACGGAAGCCGGCATCCGCATCAGCCACATCTCGGGCACGAGCGGGGGCGGAATCGTCGGGGCCATGTTTGCGGCGGGACTGTCGATGCCGGTGATGGAAACCGTCGCCACCACGGTGAGTTGGCGGAAGCTGGCGAGCATCAAGCTGAGCCGGCTCGGGTTCATATCCAGCGCTCCCATCGAGTCATTTATGCGGGACGCCATCGGGGACGTTTCGTTCGAAGACCTCGAAGTGCCCTGCGTGGTCGTGGCCGCGAATCTGGTCACCGGGGAGAAGCGAGCATTCCGATCGGGCAACGTCGCGCGCGCGGTGCGGGCGAGCTGCAGCATTCCGCAGATCTACCTTCCGGTGGAGATCGACGGGGAGTACTACGTCGACGGCGGGTTGGTCGAGTTCCTTCCCGTGCAATCGCTGGCGGCGCTGGGCTGTCGGTTCATCATCGCTTCGCACGTGGGCCCGGTGAAGTCGACGTACCAGCGCCCGCACCACATCCTGCAACTCGTCATGCAGGTGACATCTCTGATGGCGCGCAACAACTATCTGCGTTCGCTGGAGCTCGCCGACTTCGTCATCCACCCGAACCTCGATCGCTTCAACGCCTTCAACTTGCGGTCGGCGGAAAGGATGGTCGAACTGGGCTATAATAGCAGCATGGAACGCATGGACGATCTCAAGCGCGAGATAAAGCGCAAGAGCCGGTTCTGGCACCGGCTGATCCGGGAACCGGGCCCGTGAGCCATGGACGACGGACGCACCGTTGCCATAATCTCCGATTTCGGCGCGGAGAGTTTCTACACGGGAGTCATGAGAAGCGTGGTGATGCACGCGGCCCCAAAGTCCCGCGTTGTCGACGTCACGCACGGCATCCCCGCCCACGATATCGCGGAGGCAAGCTTTGTGCTGGACACCGTGTTCGATTATTTTCCGGCCGGCACGGTGTTTCTCGTCGTGGTCGACCCCGGTGTGGGCGGTATCCGCAGGAACCTGGTGGTCGAGACGGGCGAGCGCTTCTTCGTGGGCCCCGACAACGGACTTCTCACGGAGGTGGCTGAGCGAGTTGGGCGGTGCCGCGCGTACCGCATCGACCCGGCCAGCCTCGAAAGGTTTTCGGCGCGGCGCCCGCTCGGTTCGACTTTCCTGGGCCGGGACGTGTTCGCCCCCGCCGCGGCCGCGATAGCGATAGGGGCCGATCCCGCCGC
>JBGSIK010000265.1:0-5852 GCA_041742575.1 Candidatus Krumholzibacteriia bacterium | reverse complement strand
GGAGGCCCTCCTCCAAGGCGGCCGGCGGCTGCTTCGATGCGGCAGCTGCCGTTTTCTCTGAAATCGATTCCCGTCCCCCCGAGGGTCGCGCGCCGCCGTCGGCCGGCCGTTCGCCTCCGCCAGGAGAGGGCGGCGATGATCCGGAAAAACCGGTGGAGAAACGGAACTCTTTATTCTCGAAGTGCTCGAAACCGGATCCGTCATCACTCGCGCTCGTAACGGGCGTTTCCTTTGCGTACTTCTCCAACAACTTCACCAGCCGGGGATCACGCTCTTTGTGCTTCTCCACGACGGTGAGGATCGTGGGGACGTCGTTCGGTGAGTTGTTGGCGACGGCCTCGAGGATCTCCACCCCTCGATCGGTGTTCCCGGCCTGCAGCGCGAGCTCGGCATGGAACAACATGATGTCGGTCGGCAGGAAGCGATCGGCGGACTTGCCCTCCAACCACTGCAACACCTCCGGTCGCCTCGATTCTTCCCGGCATAGCTTCCGGAGCATGTCGAGCGCGCGCAGGGGCTGTTCCGCGTGGAGCGCTGCGTCGATGTACACGAAATGGATGACGGCGCACTCGCCGATGTTCTCCACGAACGGGCGGGTCAATTCCAGGATGTGTTTCGCCTTGTCCGGATTCTTCGCAAGGAGCTCCCGCAGCAGCTCGGTGGCCCGCTGCACCTCGCCCTTGACGAGCAGGATCTCAACCAGGGCATCTTGAAGGTATTCCGGCGGGCTTTCGAACTTACCGGAGAGATCACGCAGCTGCTGGAGGCATTCATCGGAGAGCTTCGCGTCGAGTTTCACGGCTTGCACGAAGCGGGATACGGCCTTCTCGTACTGCTCCGAGACCATCAGCGAGCACGCGTACGCGTATCGAACCCTTGCCGCGTTCGGATGCTTCTTTTCCATCCCGGCAAAGAACGGCTCCAACACGTCGTTCTCCACCGGTTTCTCTTCGAGTATGTCGAGGAATGCGCGGAGTGCTTCCTTCATCCGGCCCAGGCGAAGGTACAGCAGTCCCTCGCCCACGGCGACGACCACGGCCTCGCCTGTGAGGGTATGCCCGCTGTTCGTCGCCGAAGCGACGGTTTGCTTCTTCTGGCGCGTGCGCTGCAAGAGCTCGCGGACGTTGCGTTCCTGGAGATCATCGAGCATGTCGCTGGCGCGACTGAGGTCGCGGTGTTTGATGGCCTGATCCAGGAGGAACTTCCCCAGTATCGGGTCCTTCAGCGTCCGCATCCTCTCCCGCCCGAACGAGTCGATCCGCTCCTTCTCGCCTCCGAAGCGGCCTTCCGCTTTCTTCAAGAACTGGGTGGCCTTGAGCGACTCGCCGGCTTCGAGACACACGTCGGCCGCTTCCAGATAGAGCTCCACCTGATCGGGGAACTTCTGGAGAGCTTCGTTCAGGCGTTCGAGCGCCTTGTGGTGATTTCCCTTACGCTTCTCCTGGAGAGCTCTCTCCAGGATCGACGACACTTTGTTGTCCATGGGTCCCTGTGTGGGATGTTTGATAGCTTCTCCGGGAGGGCACTAGCGAATCGTGTACCAGCGCGCGGGTCGATCGACCGAACGGAGAGCGGTTTGTAACTGATTGAAAACACTCCGATTGTGGTGGCGAACGGCGCGACGGATCATCGCAGAAAGCCAGCCCAGGGGGCTATGCATGCAAAATGCACGCGGCGCCGCTCCGCCTGGCGAAGAACCAGGGAGAGGGTTGCGTTCCAGCACGGAAATCATTAAGGTTAAGTTGCTTTCGCAGGACGAGTCGGGGTTCTTTTCCTGGTCGGAAGGGCACGTTGGGCCCGGCCACGGGGCAGGGAGTTGAGTTCCAATTGAGCGGGATATTCACGTTGTCGGTGGAATGCAGACTCGCTGCTTCCCACGTTCTCCAAGGGTGTCCGCCGTGCGATAGTCTCCACGGCCACACGTGGACCGTCCGGGCGTACTGGGCCTTCAGCCGGCTCGACGGCTCCGGCATGGCGATCGACTTCCACGCGCTCAAGGGTGTCGTCAACGAGCACGTGCGCAAACGGTACGATCACCGGCATCTGAACGACATCCCTCCTTTCGATGCGGTCCCCGCGACGGCCGAGAACCTGGCGAAAGAGGCTTTCGGGCTTCTGCAAAAGCACTTCGACCCTGGTCCGGCGGGCCGCCTGCTCCGCGTCGAGGTGTGGGAGGGGCCGGACGCGTGCGCCGCGTACGAAGAAGCAAAGTGACACCGACGCTCATCACAGTCGATGGAAAGCGGGCTTCTGCGTGAACAACGCCCCTAAGGACGGGGCGATCGCTCTGGTGAGCGGTGGCCTCGATTCCGTCGTGTCGCTGGCGGTGGCGGACAGAGAACTGGACGTCCGGCTGGTTTTGTTCTGCGACTACGGCCAACGCGCGCGCGAGAGCGAGCGCGCCTCCGTCCTGGGCGTCGTCAACTACTACGGATTGCCGTTTCGCGAAGTGAGCCTCCGGTGGCTGCGGGACCTTGCCCCGGCGGGAATGCGCGGTCCGGCCGAGGGAGAAACGGAAGTGGATGAAACCGCCCCGCTCGGCGGGAACGAGGACGTGTGGGTCCCCAATCGAAACGGGGTTTTCATCAATGTCGCGGCCGCGTTCGCCGAGGGCTACGACTGCTCGCACGTGGTCACAGGCTTCAACCGCGAGGAGGCGGCGGAGTTTCCGGACAACACCTGTGCATATGTCGATGCGGTGAACCGGGCTTTGCTCTTCTCGACGCGGAACGGCGTCAAAGTGGTGAGCTTCACCCTCGACCTCACGAAACGGGAGATCCTTCGCAAAGGGATCGAAGTGGGTGCGCCGCTCAGCGTAATATGGAGCTGTTATCGCAGCGGCGAGCGGATGTGTGGAACGTGTCCGTCCTGCCGGAAGCTCATGCTGGCGATCGATGCGTTGCCGGCCGACGATCGGCCGGTGATCGAGTTCGAAAGTTAGGCGGCCCTGCGGCTGCGATCGCGGACGCGCGCTGCCGGAACTGAAGGCAAAAATGACGCTGACGCACTACAAAATCCTCGCGGAGAAGATCACGTACACCGGGGCCGAGCTGAAGAGCGGATGGGTCCAACGCCAAACGGGTCTGGAGGGCGACGCCGCGGCGGCGTTCTTGGGCCCGTGCCGGGTCGCGACCGAGGACCTGGTGGACCTCGATGACGCGCGGGACGGTTTCCATATTCGGGCCGCGGAGATGGCGCACGTCATCATCGAACACCAGGGGTTGTCGTTGCAGGCGACGGTGCTGCGGCAGCGCTTGCTGGCCAGCATCCTGTGCGAGATGCTCCGCGAGCGGGGAAAGCCGGTGAAGCGCGAAGGGGATGACCTCTTCTACGATGGACGCAAGCTGACAGTCTCGATCGCCGCCCCTTCGCGCCATTCGTGCCTGATCCATCTCGGGATCAACGTCGACCCGGAAGGGGCGCCCGTGCCTGCGGTGGGACTGGCGGAATTGGGTGTGCCGCCGATCGAGTTGCTGGAAACGCTCTTGCAGCGCTATCAAAAAGAATTGAGCACCGCGGCGCACGCGGAGACGAAAGTACGGATGGTCGATTGACGCCGAGGATACGATGAGACTCAGTGATGTTCGATTGAAGACGCGACTGATGGGCAGGGCCGCAGTCGGGCCCGAGGCCCCGTCCGGTTTCGTGTCGGAGATATTCTGTTCGCTGCAAGGCGAGGGACTGTTCGTCGGGGAACGGCAGATCTTCGTTCGCACCGCCGGTTGCTCGGCGACGTGCAGCTGGTGCGACACCGTCGACAGCAAGGAGCGTACGCCGCAGTGCGTGGTCCACGGCCGGGAACGGAGGACCCGCGCCAATCCGGTGTCGTTGAAAGGTGTGATGGGGGAAGTCCTGCTCTTGTCCAAGGAGAACGACGGTACACGGGTGGTGAGCGTGACCGGGGGAGAGCCCCTGGAGCAGCCCGAATTCGTCACCGCCCTCGCGGAGCGGCTCAAGGCTCTCGGTTTCACGGTGCACCTCGAAACCAATGGGCTCCACGGCGACGCCTTCCAGTCGGTGCTCCCCTTCGTTGATGTGGTGGCGATGGACATCAAACTCCCCTCGGCGGTCGGCATCGAAGCGTGGGACCCGCACGCCGATTTTCTCTCGCGGATCCGCGGTACGGCTTTCGACCGCGAGACGAATCCCGCCGCCAAACCGCTCTTCGTCAAAGTCGTGGTCGACAGCCGGTCCACGCGTGAGGAGGTGGAGCGGGCCGTTCGCCTGATCGCGGCGGTGAGCCCCAAGACGCCCCTGGTACTCCAGCCGGAGAGCGCGTCGTTTCTCTTCGGCCGGCCGGACCGGGGCGACGTCCGCATGTTGTTCGGTTTCCTCCACGAATGCCGGGTGCGCGCGTCGACGATCCTGGAAGACGTCCGCGTCATCCCGCAGTGCCACAAGATCCTCCACGTGCGGTAGGTGTTGCGATGAGCGGAGGCCCAGCATGAGCATCGATCCCTTGAGCGCCATTCTCGGCTTCGTCGTGTTCATCTTTTCCGTCATCGTTCACGAGAACGCGCACGGCCTGGCCGCCGATCATTTCGGAGACCCCACCGCCCGGCTCGCGGGGCGGATCACCATGAATCCGATCCCGCACATCGATCCTGTGGGAAGCATCATCCTGCCCGCGATCGCGATGACGCAGGGGTTCATGTTCGGGTGGGCCAAACCGGTCCCGGTGAATTCGGCGAACTTCCGCAATCCGGTGGTGCACAATGCCTATGTTGCGGCGGCGGGCCCGACGTCCAACCTGCTCCTGGCGCTCGGCGGCGCGCTGCTCTGGATCACCGTCGGGCTCGTGTTCAAGCATGCGTCCAGCCTGAACGCGGAGGGGAGCCGGCTGCTATTGTTCTTCAACACCTTGTGCGGCAATCTCATCATGTGGAATTCGATCCTGGCCGTGTTCAACCTCATCCCCATCCCGCCCCTGGACGGGCATTGGATATTGGTTCGATTTCTACCGCCGGGACCGCGGGAAGCGGTCGCCTCCATCGGGCCGTACGGGTTCCTGATCTTGATTGGGCTCATGGTATCGGGCCTGTTGTGGAGGATCCTCTCACTTCCCGTGACCCTGGCCGTCAGCGGCTATCACACCCTCGTCAACGTCGCCCTCGAGTACCTGTGAGTCTGCGCGTCGGTTTCGAGCCCACAAATGAAAAGCCCCTCCGTCAACGTGACGGAGGGGCTCCAAAGTCACTCGCGAAGATCGATTGTCAACGCTGGTTATCGTAGCCGGTGCCCCGATCCCTGTCCGGCGACATGTTGATCGTGACCGACGCGAACGAGCTTTCGGCGCCCTTCACACTCACCGTCGTTACAAAATACTCGTAGCGAACATGGAGTTCCGTGGTCGTGTCAATGTATCGGTTGACCCTGATGGGGTCGTCGTTCAGCCGCCCGATCCGGGTTTCGGCGGGCTCGTGCCGGTACACATTATAACCAACGACATTCGGTTGAGCGCTGGCGTCCCAGCTGAGGGAAACGCCATCCGGGTGCAGCATCGCCCTCACGTTGGAGGGCGCAATTAGCGGCGCCTCGTTTTGAAGGGCCGGACTGATCGCGCTTTCTTCGCTGCATCCGAGGATGAGCCCCGAGACGCAGAGCAGCACGACGCTGATAATGACATGCTTGCGGATCGCCATGTCGGTTGCCTCCTTAGTGGGATATCCCGAGACCGGAAGTACCTGGCCGGATACCTTCGGGTTGCTTGCGTGGCCACGGGATAGTGCGATGTGGAGAAGCTGGAGCATGTACGGTGACTACCCCGCGGCCGGGTTCCCACTGAGCAAGGGGTATACCAATCGCAATTCGTCGCATGAGGACGCCGTAAATCCCGGTCGCCCGTCCGAGGG
>JBGSIK010000264.1:0-8054 GCA_041742575.1 Candidatus Krumholzibacteriia bacterium | reverse complement strand
GGGACGTTCCTGGTGGAGTTGGACCGGGAGCGCTACGTCGCGGCCGTCGAGAGCGCCGAGGCGAATGTGCGCAGCGCCGAGGCGAACGCCACTTTGGTGAAGGAGAACTTGAAAAGGGCCGAGAAGGAATTTGCCCGGTCCAAGGAATTGGTGCCCCAGAACCTGGAGTCGCAATCGGTGTTCGAGGGAAAGGAAGCCGCCTACGAGGTTGAGAAAGCGCGCTACGAAGCCGCCCTGAACCAGGTTCAGGAGGCGAAAGCGACCCTGAAGCAAGCCCGCGACGATCTGTCCAAGACCACCATATACGCGCCCATGGCGGGGACGATAAGTGACTTGAACAAGGAGGAAGGAGAGATTGCGATCGGCTCCCAGTTTCAGGGGGATGTGATCCTCGTGGTCTCTGATCTCTCGGACATGGAGGTCCAGGTCAATGTGGACGAGAACGATATCGTTAACGTCGCCACCGGCCAGGAAGCCGAGATCGAAGTGGACGCCCTGCCGGGCCAAACGCTCAAGGGCATCGTCCGTGAGATCGCCAACAGCGCTAATCTCGCCGGCTCGGGCACTTCCGATCAGAAGACCGAGTTCGAGATCAAGATCGGCATCGTCGACCCGCCCGAGACGCTTCGTCCGGGAATGACGGCCAGCGCGGATGTCTTCACCAAGACCAATGAGAACGCGCTCAGCGTGCCCATCGAGGCGGTCGCGGTGAGGACCGTGGATCAGCTGGTGATGGAGGGCGAGGATCGCAAGGAAGCGGAATCGCGTTACACGGCCGATAAGGACGGATTCGTCGAAATCGTCTTCTGTATCGAAGGCGGAAAGGCGGTCGCCAAGCAGGTCAAGACCGGGATCCAGAGCGACGAGCTCATCGAGATCCTCGAAGGCCTCGAGGAGGGCGCCGAAGTGGTCACGGGGAGCTATCGCGCCATATCCAGGGATCTGCGCAACGGCGCCGTGGTGACCATAAACAACGAGACTGAGAAACCGGAAGAAGCCCAGGCGGGAGGACCGCGAGACCATGAATGACATGCCGTCACCGACGGGCGCCACACTTTCGCTCCGGGACGTCACAAAGACGTACGTCCTGGGGGCGGACAAGGTGCACGCGCTGCGCGGCATATCGCTGGATATTGCCAAGAACGAATACGTCGCCATCATGGGCCCCTCCGGATCCGGAAAATCGACGCTGATGCACCTCATCGGCTGTCTCGACGTGCCCACTTCGGGCTCGTACTGGCTGGAAGGCGATATGGTCGCGAAAATGTCCGAATCGCGATTGGCCGAAATCCGGAACCGCCGCATCGGGTTCGTGTTCCAGACCTTCAATCTCATCCCCCGGGTGAACATCTTTCACAACGTCGAGCTTCCGCTTATATACGGCGGGATGCGGAAAGCGGAGCGACGAGCGCTCGCCGAGAGGGCGATCGAAAGGGTCGGGCTGGCCAATCGCATGAAGCACAAACCGAACGAGCTGTCGGGCGGACAGAGGCAGCGCGTGGCCATCGCCCGCGCCCTGGTCTACAATCCTTCCATCATATTGGCAGACGAACCGACCGGAAACCTCGACAGCAAGACCGGTGACGAGATCATGGCCCTCTTCGACGAACTGCACGGCGCCGGCCAGACCATTATCCTCGTGACGCACGAGGAGTACATTGCGAAGCATGCGTCTCGTGAAGTGCGGCTGCGGGACGGCGAGATCGAAAGCGACGTCACCACACGGGATCGAGGGCCCGTTGCGCATCAAACGTAGGTCGGCGACGCTCGTTGTTCCGGGCGAGGCGGAGGCCCGAATCCCATGAGATGGGCGATTGATCTTGGCGAGTCGTTTCAGATAGCGCTGGCCGCAATCCGCGCCAACCGGGCGAGGGGTGTACTGACGACGCTCGGTATCATCATCGGTATCGTCGCCGTCGTGCTCACCATGACCGCGGCCAACGGGCTGCAGAACAGGTTCCGGCAGACGTTCTCCGCGGTAGGGGCGGACGTGATTTACGTATCACGTATGCCGTGGGTGATCATGAATGATTTCTTCCTCTATCGAAACCGTCCACGTATCGAACTCCGCCAAGCCAGCGAATTGGAGTACAAACTGCGCGGCAGGGCGATTGTCAATCCGACGGTGGGCGGTTCCTACGACGCGAAATATCGTTCCGAAACCATGGAGGGCGTGACGATCATCGGCACCACGGAAAAGCAAATCATGGTGTCGAGCGCGCAGCCGGAACATGGCCGATTCATCATGGGACGCGACGTCACTTACAAGACGGGCATCTGTGTGATCGGCACCGACGTCCGGGATGGTTTGTTTGGAAGCGAGAATCCCATCAACAAGAAACTGAAAATCGGCCGCAATGTGTTCCGCGTGGTGGGCATCATGGAGAAACAGGGGGGGAGTTTCCTCGGAGGCCCGAACTTCGATCGGCAGATTTTCATTCCGATCACGTCGTACGTAAAGGCATTCGGCGGCTCCCATGGGCGTACGGATGTGAGTATCGCGGTCAAAGCGCCGACGCAGGAAGCAATGGAAGAGCTCGAGTTCGAAGTCATCGGGGAAATGAGGAAGATCCGGAATCTGCGGCCGTCCGAGAGGGACGATTTCTCGATCAACAAACTGGACACGCTGATGGGAGCGTTCAACAACGTGATGGGTGTAGTGCTTCTGGTGGGATTGCTGGTCACCGGCATTTCGTTGTTCGTCGGTGGGGTTGGGGTGATGAACATCATGTTCGTCTCGGTGACGGAGCGAACGCGGGAAATCGGTATTCGCAAGGCCATCGGCGCGAAGCGGCGGAGCATTCTCTTTCAATTCCTGTTCGAATCGTGCGCCATCTGCCTGGTGGGCGGCGTGATCGGCATTGTCATAGCGGCGATTCTGACGGCGGTGATCAACGCCGTGCTGATGCCGGCGAGTGTGTCGCTTCCCATCTTGGTCATAGCCGTCCTGGTTTCGATATCCGTGGGCACGCTGGCCGGCTTCGTCCCGGCCTACAAGGGCGCCAAGCTCGATCCGATCGAGTCGCTTCGCTATGAATGAGCGCCTGTACAAAGGCGGTCGACGTGCGTAGTCCCGATATCCTCTTCATCTCGCTGGGCGCGATTCTCAGAAACAAGCTGAGATCCATTCTGACGCTGGTGGGAATCGTGGCCGGGGTCGCCTCGATCATTGCGGTCATGACCGCCATATCGGTGGTGCAGTCGACCATGGAAAAGGAAATGAGCGTCCTGGGCGCGCAGGTCTTCCAAGTACAGAAGTGGCCTGCAGGCGGTTTTCACGGGGCCGAAGAGCACAGAAGAGCGATGAGAAGGCCGCCGATCACGATCGACAACGCCAACGCGATCCGCGCGCAGGTCAAGAGCGTGGACATAGTGGGATGCGAGCTGTGGGACTTCGGGTTGGTTGCGCAATACCAGGACGAGAGGACCAACCCCAACGTCACCATTTGCGGCGGCACGCCGGAGTATCCGCCGAACAACACGCACTATGTCGGGCTGGGGCGAAACATCTCCCAGATGGATGTCAAGAGCAGCCGGAACGTCGCCGTCATTGGTTACGCGATCGCGCAGAAGCTATTCCCGTTCGTCGATCCGATCGGAAAGGTGATGAGACTGGACGGGCGCAAATATGAAGTGATCGGTGTTTTCGACGAGAAGAAATCCGCTTTCGGATCGGGGTACGACAACTACGTGTTGATTCCGATCACGACGTACGTGGACACTTACGGTATGGTGAGTCGGGACGGCTTCCCGCGGTCCGTCAACGTCACTGTTCGGGCGAAGTCTCCCGAGCTCATTCGCGATGCGATTGAAGAAACGCGCCAGGTGCTGCGGCGCGAACGCGGTGTCAGACCCAACGAAGAAGACAATTTCGATTTCTTCAACAGCGAAAGCCTCATCACGCAATTCAATCAGCTCACCGTGGGCGTGAAGATCGCTGCGTTCGTGATCGGCATCATCGCGCTGATCGTGGCCGGCATCGGGATCATGAACATCATGTTGGTTTCGGTCACTGAGCGTACCAAGGAGATCGGCATTCGCAAGTCGCTGGGCGCAAAACCGCAGTACATTCTGACGCAGTTCCTTCTCGAGGCTGTCATACTCTGCAACATCGGTGGTGTCGTCGGCGTGCTGGTGGGGTTTGGATTGGGAAACGTTGTTACCTTCTTCACTTCCTTCGATGTCAACGTGCCCCTACGGTGGGCCTTCATCGGACTCGCGTTCTGCTCCGCGGTCGGAATCGCTTTTGGCCTCTTGCCTGCGATAAGGGCATCGAGGCTCAATCCCATAGACGCGCTTCGCTATGAATAGCGCCGGGCGGTACTGGGCAGTCCCGAGAGCTGGGCCGGTTCCGTAGTTGCAATACGGCTGCGGGCGCCGTACACTGCCGGTGGAAGGTCTGGATTCACATGATGAGGAGGTCTTCGATGAGACGAATGGGCTTGTGGGTCGCGTTGTTGCTGGGGCTCGCGACTTTCGGCTGCGGCCCGATGGCGGAGGTCAGCCAGGTTTACGACGATGTCGACTTCGCCAAGTACAAAACGTACGACTGGATCCCGCGTTCGGAGGGAGGTGCCGCAGTACCGGAGGGGAGGCAAAAGTACCTCGAAGATGCGTTGACGAAAAATATCGAGCAACAAATGGCGGCCAAGGGGTTTGTGAAGGTGTCGGAGAACCCCGACGCGCTGGTCGGGTACTGGTACGGTCTGGCGGATCGAGAAACCGGATCCGTTGACTTCGAGGTTGATTACACTCAGTACTACGCCAACAGCGAGGTGTGGAAAAGCGGGGGCGGGGGCATCAGGGTTGATCTCGTCGATCCCAAAACCCGTAGGATCGTGTGGTGCGGGATGGCGAGCGGAGCTGCGAACGTCGACCCGTCGGAGGAGATTGTCCAGAGGAACATCGACCGTATGGTAAAGAAGATCTTTGCCCAGTATCCTCCGAGGAAGCCGGCGCAGTAATCCCTCTGGCGTCTGAATGGACGGATGGAACTTGACAGCTTGCCGAGGGTCGGCTAGATTCGGGCGCACTCACTCCCACGAGGGGCGATCCCACTTGTCAACGACCATCAAAAAAGCGATCGGTGTGTGTGCGACGTTCCTGACGTTGTGCACCCTACCGGCAAGCGAAACCCACGCCATTCGGTACCAAACGCGGCCCGCCTGGATGATCGGCATCGGTTTCGGCGCCGGGCGCGGCGCGTTCGAAAACGGTGAGGCGAGTCCGTTCTATCTTGCTGGCGAAACTCAAAGCACCTACCGTGACGGCGTCTCGCCCCAGATCCGATTCGGCCGCATGTTGGGGGAGCACTTTCAGGCGGGAGTCTCCTACGAGGCGTGGCTGATCGAGTTCGGTGTAGTCGCGCCGGACATGCCCGACAAAGTGCGCCGCACCATCCAGAATCTCTCGTTTGCATTTGCCCTGTTTCCGGGAAACCAGCGTGGGGCCTCCGGTGGTATTTTCCTGCGCGCCGGGGCCGGTTTGGGTTGGGTCGGGACGGGAGTGAAAGAAGTCCCTATCGGCGAACCGCAGGACGAGGGCGAGCGGGAGGACGAATGGGGTGTGGGTGTCTTCACCGAGGGTGGTTACGAGTTCTGGATCGCGAAACACCTGACGGCGGGATTGGGAGCAACGTTCAATTATTTCGACATCGGCGACGAAATCGTCGACAAGGCTTGGTTCGGCGCTGTGGTTTTCAACGTGAATTTGTATTTCTGAGAGCATGTCGCGTATTAACGGGCATAAGATGCGAGTCGCGGTCGGGTTTGCTGCCGTGGTGGTGCTGTTTGCGGGGGGCGCCTGCCGCGCGGAGGAGAAGGCCCACCAACCAGTGAACCTGTCGTTCTTTTATCCTCTCGGCACCAACAGCAATCCGGATATATCGACCAACTTCCGTTTGAATCTGTTTTACGGGCGCGTGGGGACCATTCGCGGATTCGACCTCGGGGCTTTTGTCTCGCGCACGGATCGTGACGTGCGCGGCCTCCAGCTCACGGGGGTCTATTCGCACACGGGCGGGGATATTCACGGGGCTGTTTTCACGGGCGGGCTCAACTACGTCGGCGGCGATGGCCGCGGCATCCAGGCTGCCGGCCTGGTGAACTTCAACCGCGGAGCGTATCGCGGCGCGCAGTACGCCACCTTTTTCAACTTCGTGCAGCACCGTTTTTACGGTGTGCAGTGGGCGTTTCTCTTCAACTTGAGCAACGAGGACAGCGGCCCGTTCCAATTTGCGACCATCGCCAACTTGACCGGCGGCGATTTTCGTGGGCTGCAACTGGCAAGTGTGAACTTCGTGAACGACTCCATGCGGGGCGCTCAAGTGGGAATATTGAACTTCGCGTACGAATATCGCGGCGTGCAAGTGGGTTGGCTCAACATCGCCGAAAAAGCCGAGGGAGCCATCGTCGGGGCGATCAACCTCGTCGGTGAGCTGGACGGTGTCCCGGTCGGAGCGGTGAACTTGGAGAAGACCGGGGGCAACGCCGATTGGTCCGTTTTCGCCAGCAATATCGTTTTGGCCAGCACAGGATTGAGGACGGTCGTCAACGGCTTCGTCTCCACGCTGGGAGGAGGGGTCGGTGACATTCCGGAAGAGCGGGACGATACCATCTTCATGAGCTGGCACTACGGATACCTGTTTCCGCTCGGTGAGAGGGAGCGCTGGCAATTGAGCCCCGACATCGGTTTCTTGCACATCATGCCGCAGTCGGAGGAAGAGGGGAAGAACAACGACAGGCACTTCGCGCTGCAGGCGCGTCTGACCGGGGAATTCCGGGTTTCACCGAGGGCAACCGCGTTTTTCGGCGGGGGATTGAGCGTGCGGTTCTCAGAATACTCGTCGCAGGCCTCGACCGATTTCGATCCGCTGATTGTGGGAGGGGTGACGCTGTTCTAGTCCGATGAAAAGTCTCGAACGCACATGGGGCCGCCTCGGCATGGCGGTACTACTGGCCGTGATGGTGCCGTGCGTGTCGCGCGCCGGGGACCTCCTGCGTGCCTCGGCATACGACATGCCCACCGGGATCCGACTTTCGGCCGAATATTCGGAGCTCGCCAGCCCGCCGGGGGCAGACAGCTTACGGACGTGGGAATCGTACGTGGAAAAGCGGCCGGCGTTGCGCACGGCGTCTTGGATCGTGGGCATGAACGTAGTCATGACGCTCTACGGGCGTTACATCATGCAGCCGGATGGATATGGTTTCCGCGTGAGCGGCGAGACCATCAAGAACAACTTGCAGAACGGTTTCGAGTGGGACGACAACAGTTTTTCCGCGAACAACTTCCGGCACCCTTACCAGGGGGCCCAGTACCACGGCGTGGCGCGAGGGAACGGATACGACTTCTACCAGTCCTCCTTGTGGTCGTTTTTCGGGTCTTGGTTGTTCGAGTACACCGGAGAGGCGCACCACCCCTCCTATAACGACTGGATCAATACGGCCGTGGGCGGCATCGCTCTCGGTGAGGTGCTTTTCCGCCTGCAAAACATGGTGCTCGATAACACCGCGACCGGATCCGAGCGCGCCTGGCGCGAGATTGGGGGGTTGGCCGTGCACCCCCTCCGGGAAGTGAACCGTCTGGTGACGGGAGAAGCGTTCGACGTCCACCAGAATCCCGCCGATCGTTTTCCCGCGAGCCTCGGCGCGGACCTGGCGATCGGGACGCGGACCATCGGAGAAGACCGGCTCTGGGAGGAAAACGTCACCAAAGCCTTTGTCAGCTTCGATGCTATGTACGGCAATCCGTTCGATCGCATCCGCAAGCCGTACGAGGCGTTCCAATTCGGCGCGCAGGTCACGTTCGACAACAGACCCCGCGGCCTGGCGAGGCTCGAGGCGTCCGGCGTCATCGCGTCGGCGGACGTCTACAGATCGGATGTGGCGCAGCACGTGCTGAGCGCGGTGCAGTTGTTCGACTATTTTGACAACGAGGCGTACACCTACGGCGGCCAGACCATCGCGGTGAATTACCGATCGAGGTTCTGGCGTGGCGACTTGTTCGAAGCCCGGACATCGGTCGGCCTCGGCGCGATCTTGTTGGGCGCGAGCCGT
>JBGSIK010000263.1:0-3472 GCA_041742575.1 Candidatus Krumholzibacteriia bacterium | reverse complement strand
TCCCGGAGCTTCACGATGTTCTGCTCCATAGACTGCTTCTTCGCCGTCCAGGTAACCACCTCCTGCTTATACAGACGTTCCGCCTCTTGCGTCTCTTTGTAGTCGGCGAAGATTTTAATTGAATCAATGTACCCGATTTTGCCCTCCTGGGCAAGCGAAGATAAAGGGGCGAACTGGACGATGAACGCGGCCAGGGCGGCCATCGTAACGAGCTTGAATCTCATCGCGTTACACTCCTTGTTTCAAGTTTCGTGTTTAGAAGAAATTGCCGAAGGTGATGTGCGGTTCCCAATCCGCTCCGCCCACCTTGTCGATCCCGTACCCGTAATCGAGGCCGACCGTCCCGAGCATGGGCAACTCGATCCGAATCCCGATTCCGACCCCTTTGCGGAGCTCGAATAGCGTGGCGTCCTGGAAGCTGTTCCACGTGTTGCCTCCGTCGAAAAAGAACAGCCCGTATACGGTGGGCGCGGACAGGGGAAACGACACCTCAAACGTCGTGATCTGCATGAACCGGCCGCCGATGTACTGCGGGTTCCCCCGGGGGACCACCTCGTAGAAGTCGTATCCCCTCAGTCCGTAGCGCCGGTTCCCCCCTAATCGGAATTTCTCGTAATCCGGTACTTGCAGGGGGCTGCTGTGCCCGTCCAGAGCACCGAATTCGTTACGCACCTCGAGCACGAACCTCCAGAAAAGCGGATTGTACCACTGGAAATCCAACTCGTACCGCTGGAAGTTCACATCGCCGCCGAGCACCCCTCCCGACCAGCGCGTGTTGAACACCGTACGGGTGCCGAACGAGGGATGGAAGGGGCTGTCAGTCGAGTTGCGCAGGATGGTGAAGCCGACCGAGCTCGTGCGCTGCGGCCAAGCGGTCGTCCGCAGACTCCCCACGTATCCGGGGGAGAAGTCCGACAACTCCACGCGCTCATAACTGTAGCGGCCGAAGACCGAGGTGTAGTCGAACCATGGAAACGGCCGTCCCACACGGAGAGAACCCCCCGTGCGCCGGTCGGAGTAGAACTGCTGGCTCACCTGGTTCTGCAGGTAATTGTATACGTCGACGGTGACCTCGGTCGGAGTCCCCCGGAACCAGGGGTCCGTCAGCGAAAGATTCACGTTCTGGCGGTACCTGGAGAACTCCCAGTCCAGGCCGGCCCGCAGTCCTCTTCCGAGGAAGTTGGGCTCCTGAACGCCAATGAAACCGCTCACCCGGTTCAACTGTGAGAACCCGGCCCCGAGCCGGAACTGACCAGCCGGTTTCTCTTCCACTTTGAGTGTTATGTCTATATCGCCGTTCTCGTCCGGCCGCCCGGGTATCACCTGCGGGGGACCGGCGAAAAACCCCAGGTCGAACACCTCCCGGAGCGAGCGGATCAAACGGGACCGCAGGAACACATCCCCCGGTGCGAGGACGAGTTCGCGCCGGATCACCTCCTCGTAGGTCTTCGTGTTTCCGACGATGTTTATCTCGCGCACATGGGCCGGTTTGCCCTCGGTGATGTCGAAATCGACGTCCACCACGTTGCCGCGCACGGTTTTGAGCGGGTTCACAGTACAGTATATATAACCGTCATCGGCGTACATGCCGATGATATCGTCCCGGTTGCGCGTGAACTCGCTGTCGTCGAACACATCCCCGTTCTTCATCGTAACCAAACGGGAAATCACCGAGTCGGCGAACAGCTCGTTGCCCTTCCACGTCATGTCCCCAACCCTATACTGCATGCCTTCACGCACGGAAATGAACAGGTCGAGGTGCCGACCGCGGTCCGAGAACTCCATCTGGACGTCTCCGACCTCGGCGTCCAGGAACCCGTTGCTCCGGTAAAAATCGAGGATGCGCTGCTTGTCCTCCTCGAACTCCTTGGGCTTGAAGTCGCCGCCTCGATACCAACGATCTTCCTTGGTCTTCATGATCTTGCGGAGACCGTCGCTGTCGAGTATGCGCGCGCCGATGAAATCCACATGCTGGACGGAGACTTTCTCTCCTTCATCCACGCGATAGACGAGGACCCGTGTTTTCGACTCCGGATCGACGGTCACGGTGTCGGCCACCGAAACACGGTAGTACCCTTTCTCTCGGTACAGGTCCCCTATCGCCTCCGCGTCGCGGTCGACGAGGGCGGGGCGCACGAACGTGCCCTTTTTCGCCGAGATCGCCTTCTCTAGATCTTCTTTCTCGACGTGTTCGTTTCCCTCGAAGCGGACATCTTCGACTTTGGGATACTCGCGAACGCGGATGAACAAAGCCACCGAGTCCGGGAACTGGGTGTCTTCTTGGTAGGCTTCCACGTAGGAGAACTGCTTGGTCTCGAACAGGCGCTTGACCGCTTCCTGTACCCGCGACTCTTCGTAGCGGTCCCCGGTTTCGACCTGGACCACGCGCCGGATCTTGTCGACCGAAACCTGCACGTTGCCTTCGATCGCCACGGATTTCACGTAACGGCCGGCCGATTCCGCCGCCACCCGGCCGGGCAGAGCGGAGTTCACCCCCATCGCCGCCAACAGCGCCAAGACGGTTGGCAACAAAAAGCGCGCGGACCGCGCGCAGGGGTGGGCGCCTATCGGTAACTTACGCGGTGTCAATTGGCAACCCTGAAAAAACGACTGCATGCTATCACAGGGCCTGCGGCCTGTAAATACAAAATACCCCTGAACGAACGCCAGGGGTAGCTTTGTAACTGTTTATCCTGATACAGGTTAAAACCCGACACCGATCCTCGCCCGGTCCCGACTACGAAGGTTTGTCGGTGTCGGCCTTCGTAGTCACGTCGAACACCAGCGTGCCGTCGCTGCCGACGTCCACGCGGATCCCTGTGTCCGGCGACATGCCCCGGCGGAGGAGCAGCTCGCTCAGCGGGTCTTCCAGGTAGCGCTGGATAGCACGCTTGAGCGGCCGGGCCCCCAGTGCCGGATCGAAACCCTTTTCCATCAAGAACACCTTGGCCGTGTCGCTGAACTCGATGTTTATGTCCAGGATGCGGACCCGCTTGACGAAATTCTTGAGCAAGATGTCAACGACCTTGCGCATGTCGTTTTTGTCCAGATGCCGGAACACGATGGTGTCATCCAGGCGGTTCAGGAACTCGGGATTGAATGTCTTCTTCAAGCTCTCCAGCAGTTTGGCCTTCAACGATTTGTACTCGTCATCGTCCCCGGACGAAAAGCCGAGGGCCTTCCCGGACTTGATCTCCAATGTGCCCACGTTCGACGTCATGATGAGCACGGTGTTGCGGAAATCAACGCGCCGACCATAGTTATCCGTCAGCTGCCCTTCCTCCATCACCTGGAGGAGGATGTTGAACACGTCCGCATGTGCCTTCTCGATCTCGTCGAGGAGGATCACCGAATACGGTTTCCGGCGCACCTTCTCGGTGAGTTGTCCCCCTTCGTCGTAGCCCACGTATCCGGGCGGCGCGCCGATCAAGCGCGACACGGAGAACTTCTCCATGTACTCCGACATGTCGAT
>JBGSIK010000262.1:0-3366 GCA_041742575.1 Candidatus Krumholzibacteriia bacterium | reverse complement strand
GGGAACCCGATCGGCAACACCCGGGGAAACGAAATTCATCCAACTCTAGTGAGGACGCGACTGTTCAACAAGGAGGGCATGGATATGAGAACACACAATTCGCACCATATGAATAGCGTCATGCACGCGGCGCGCGCGGGGATCGTTGTTGGAGGGCTCGTTCTGCTCGCTTCGCTCGGTCTGTTCGCGTCGAGTGCGCTCGGGGCCGGTGAGACTGGGACGGTGAGCGCCGAGCACCCGTGGGATCCCTTCGAAATGATGGGAATCACCGGCATCAAATGCAGGGGCTCGTACACCGTGAACGACGAGGAGCGCTTCTGGGTATTCCAGTCCGAGCCGGAGATCACCGCCGTCGACCCCGATGGAGCAGCCGGGGGCAAGCTCAAGATGGCGGATGTGATCGTGGCCATCGATGGCCTTCTCATTACAACTCGCAAAGCAGGCGAACGGCTGACCGCCCTCGAACCGGGGGAATCGGTCGCCGTCACCGTGCGGCGCGGTGGAAAGTCCATCACGGAAACGATCGTTTCTCGTCCGGTTCCAGTGGCCGAGAAATCCAGGCTGAAAGCTGCCATCGCCCCCACACCGGTACGGGTGGCGGAGCTTTCGAAATCGATCGAGGAGCTCGCCCGTGTCTCCGAAGATCTGGTCATAAAGGGCGAGCTGCTGCGCCTGGATGTGCTCGATCTCCCGGAGTTGCCCGAAATGCCGGATCTGCCCGAGCTCACGGAACTCAATTACCTCCGGCTGGAGCTGGATCAGATGCTGCCCCAGGGATGGCTGGGCTTTGGACTCTCTTTCAAAGGTCAAATCAAAGGGAAAGACGGGAAGCCGGCCGAATGGGATTTCGAGGAGCCGCCGAAAATCCACAACATCGAGGCGGGTAGTCCGGCGGAGGCGGCGGGGCTCGAAGTCGGTGACATCATCACGCATATCGACGGGATAAAGATCGATAGCGGGCGCGGTGGAGAGAGCTTTTCTGCGATCGAGCCCGGGCAGAAGATCGAGTGGACCATCGAGCGGGGCGGCGCGAAGCAAACGATCGAGATGACGGCGGGCGAGCGACCGGAGCCGGAAGTGCTGGTTGTACCGGAGGAAGCGCCGGCCGTCGGCGCGGCTCCCGCGCCCGAGGATCAGCCTATCCAGTACACGGGGAAGCTCGATGACACCGAGGTGGAAGTCCGGGGCGCCCCGACGGTCCGAGTCCACGTCGATCAGAAGAAAGGCGTGATCGTGATCCGCTCGCGCGATGCGGTGACGCGCTTGCGATTGACAAAGAAGCGGTAGCGTACGAGGGGGCGAGCGTAGTAGCGGCGCACACCGCGACTGGGCCCGCCCCCCATCGGTTCTGGAAGGTTCTTTTCGGTGTGGGGATTGGCGTTTGTGGCGGAGGGGCAATGCGTTCATACTCTGGGGCGTGATGAACCGCCTCCGCTGCACCGCTAGCAGGCTACGAAGAGTGGCGGTGCTCGCCGCCGTGGCGGTGTGGGAGCTCGTGGCCGATCCTGCTTCCGCCGTCTACCCCAGGGATTATCTCGTCTATCCGCTCGGCGTACGGGCGTACTCGATGGCTGAGACCGGTACCGCCGACGCGACCGACGTCGCGAACATCGCCTACAACCCAGCGATTCCCGCACTTCTCTCCAGTATCCAGGCCACGTGGGGCCATTCGTACTCGACGTATCTTCTCGCGGACATCGAGCTGGAAGGCATCGCCGTTGGCGGCGGATATCGCCGGGCCGTTGGGGAGTCGATCACACTTGGTGGTGGTGCGGCGTTCGTGTACGCGCAGGAAGAGTTCGGGAGCAAAGGCTGGGAAGGCCTCGATCCTGCGGAGTGGGACGACTACGATCGGAACCTTGGCTTGGTTCTCGCCGGAATGGCGGGCTACCGCGACGTCGTGGACCTTGCCCTTGGTCTCGGAGTCAAGCACCAGAACGCGAAATACAACAAGGACGACGAGTTTGAGTATCAGAATATCGAGTCGACTGTGTTTGATGCCGGCGTGGCCATTGAGGCGCGGCCGATTCGCAAGGGCGGCTACACGCTCGTTCTTTC
This sequence comes from Candidatus Krumholzibacteriia bacterium, assembly GCA_041742575.1. Lineage (GTDB taxonomy): Bacteria > Krumholzibacteriota > Krumholzibacteriia > WVZY01 > JAKEHA01 > JBGSIK01. The sequence goes on along the minus strand of JBGSIK010000262.1, from coordinate 1,308 downwards.
GGGCGGCTTTGCCTACCAGAACTTCGGCGGCACGATCGAAGAAGAATGCGGACCGCACAATCCTTGCTTTTCCGGCGCCGGCGAAAGCGATCCGCCAGAGTTCCGTCGCTACGGCGCGGGCGTGCGCTTCGCCAGCCCCTCCTGGAGCCGGGCCGACGCCAAGTTCGAGACGTGCCTTCCCGTTGTGACCGCGGCGGTCAACTTCGACGTGCGCGACATGGTTAGGACTGGAAGATCGCGAGACTTGGCATCCCGAGTCTCCGTGGGGGGCGAACTCGGGGTCTTTCGCATGTTGTTCGTTCGCGGCGGCTTCATTTACGTGGACGCGAACGACGATCCCAGGCCAGAACTCTCGGATCTGAAAGAAGCCACATACGGTTTCGGCGTCGCCATCACCTGGCGGCGCTACCACCTCCGCTTCGACTACGGCCGCGCCGACGAAGAATACGCCTCGAAGCCCATCGAACGGTGGGGATTGAGCCTCGATATCGGGTTGTGATTCGCCGGTTCTCGCGCCGCAAGCGATCAACGATCCGCATCGGCCATCGAATAGCGGATCACCGACATTGGTTCCGCGGTTTCGCTCTTCGCTGTGCCCTCCGCCTCGCCGTGAAGCGCGAGTATGCCGTCGAGCACGTCCGTCACCACGTACACGCACTCGCCGATGAACACGTAGAAATCCTGGACGGGATCGCCCACGCCCGCAAGGGTCACCTCGCGGACGAATCGGCCCTCGCCGTCGAAGGCGTCGAAGACACCGAGGGTGCCTGGGGGGCGGTCGTAGCAACCGCGGCTCGTGAGCACCCAGCAACCCCCATCGGGGCGCGCCCAGATGGCGATGATATCGCGGTCGTTCTCGTCGATATCAAAGTGGATACCCGGGAACCGGTTCAACGTACGCTGGATGTCGAGGACGTACTGGAACTCCTCGCGGCTCCGCTTCCGGTGTGCGTACGCGCGCGTGATCACGCGGTCGATGGAGCCGTCGGGGTTGCAGACGCGAATGACATAGTCGGCGTGAGTCTCCGCGATGTATACGCGGCCGTCCGGACCGACGTCCCAGCGTCCCTGGAGATCGCGGAAGGTCTCGTTCACGACGATCTTCGACATGTCGATGGGGACGACGTTCTGGAAGTAGCGGGTGGAAAGCTTGCCGTTGGTTTCCAAGCGTTCGAGGCGCATGACCTGGTCGAAGCCGCCCTCGCGGAAAACCTGATAGAAATTCTGCAACACAACCGTCGGCCCGCCGCGGGCGGCGTCGAAAGTAGCCGGCGAGGCGTCTTCGTCCTGCCCGACAAGGCGCACCTC
>JBGSIK010000261.1:0-2119 GCA_041742575.1 Candidatus Krumholzibacteriia bacterium | reverse complement strand
GAACAGCTCCGCCTGACGCGCAGCGATCTCATCAAGGACAAACCCAAAACCAACTGAGAACCGCGTCGACCGGGGGCAACAAAAAAAGGGGGCCGGCAAGTTGATGCCGGCCCCCTTTTTGCCGCGATTGGCGCGCTCGCTACAATCCCAACTCGCGCTTTCGATCCTCGGCACCCGGATACGGGTCTTGTTTCTCGGTGAGGGCCGGGAGCTGCGGGGCCTTCTCGGCGTTTATTGCGATCCACTTTTTCTGGTCGCCCGGAACGTCCTCCTCGGGGAAGATCGCCTCCACGGGACACTCGGGCGCACAAGCGTCGCAATCGATGCAGGCCTCCGGATCGATGTACAACATTTCGTCGTCGGCGTGAAAGCAGTCCACCGGGCAGACGACCACACAGTCGGTGAAGCGGCACCTATAGCAATTCCCTGTCACAACGTACGTCATCGGTCTACTCCTTTGCCCTTTGTTGGTTGTTGTGAAGGTGATTCATGGATCCCCGAGCGCTGACTCCCGTCTCGCCTTATCGGCGTCGGGCGATCTCCACGCCCATCGATCCCGATCCTCCACATCCGCGGAGCGCGGCCGACTCCTCCGCGGAGCAAAATAGTATTCGCGGCACGAAAGCCGGTCAAGCGGGAATCGAGCGGCTTTTTCGGGACCGGAAAGCGCGGCCGGTGACGAAGAATCCGATCAAAGCGACCAGCGCCACGCCGCCCAACAGTCCCGCCGAGCGGCGGATGCTTCCCTGTATCGCCGCATACTCCCTCTGGTCCCTGCGCAGCTGACGGCCGTTTTCGCGCTCTTCCAACTCGAGATTGAACAACTGTTTGCGGTATTCGTCGCCCGTGATCTTGATGATCCCGGCTTGGGCAGCGCGAAGGCTGTCCGGGATTTGAGAGAGACTCGCGAGGTACCCTCGATACTTGATGTTCACCGTCATAAGTCGTTCTCGGATCCCTTGCATCGCGCGGCTCTTCTCCTCGATCGAAGCCTTGAGGGGCGCCGCATCGCGCGTCTTGCCCACGACCGTCACTCCGGTCGCGACGGCGGCCACCGCGAACAAACCGAGGAAGATCCACCGGAGAACTCGGGAAAGTCCCATTGCAGCTCCTCACAGAGGTCGGCTCATGACCGCACCGGCCGGGACACAACACAACCGCGCGCGGAAAGGCCCGCTCGATCCCGACGATGCGTGGATATTGCCCTCGGCCGCGGTTTTTGTCAAGCCGATCGCGCCAAAGCGGTCGTTCAGCCCTTCGTCGACGCTCGGTTTTCGGCGACGAGTTTGTCGAAGAGCGTGCGCACGAGCCCCATGTTTTCGAACCAGTCCGCTTTGCTCCGCACCAGTTCGAGGTTTCGAACCGCTGCCTTCCTGCGCAATTCCTCGTTTTTCCACGCTTCGATAAGCGTCATGGCGAGCTTCATCGGCTGCTCCGCGGGGAAAAACATCCCGTTCGTTCCGTGCTCGATCCATTCGTGATTGGCCGGGATGTCGCTCACGACCGGGAACAGCCCGCACGCCATCGCTTCCAGGAGGGAAACGGAGGTCGTGTCCGTCAGCGAAGTCGACACGTAAATGTGGTGGTCTCGCAGCAAGACAGGCACGCGTTCGTGATCGACGCTGCCGACGAAGACGATGGCCCTGCGGGCAATCGAACGCTCGGCACGCTTGGCGAGTTCGCTCCTGAGCTCGCCGTCACCGGCGATGGTCAGGGTGGCTTGGCGAAGGACTTCTCTCACGGCGGGGAACGCGTCGATCAGCGTGGAGACGCTGTAAACGGGCGACAGCTTCCGGTTGCTGAGGATGCGGGGGCCTTCACCGAGCGGTGCCGGATGCGGATGGAAAGCGCGAGTGTCGACGCCGAAGGGAAACGTGAGGATCCGGTCCCTGGGCACCCCCATCGATACCAGGCGCTCCGTCATGATCTCGGCGTCCGACGTGACGTAACTCGCGCGGCGCAGGACGAAGCGCGCACGCAACCGGTGGAACGGACTCTTGTCCGGATTGGTCATGATATCGCTGCCCCACGTGCTGACCACAAACGGCCTTCTGCCCATGACCGCGGCCATGAAACCGTAGTTGGGCACGAAATGAGCGTTGACGACATCGGGGGAGAA
>JBGSIK010000260.1:0-2436 GCA_041742575.1 Candidatus Krumholzibacteriia bacterium | reverse complement strand
AGCGCGTTCCGACGGCCCCACCCTGATCAGGTTCCCCGTCATTCCGAGGTGGATCACCAGCGCCATCGAGGCGCGGGGTGGCCCGCCGAGGTGAATCACGATCGCCTTGCCCATCCGATCGACGGCCGTGACCCTGTATCCGGTGATCGCTCCGATGCGCCGGCTTCCCTCCCGGTACAGATCGGGCGCCGTGACGCGGGCCGTCCGAACCAGGCGGCTTCGGAGGTGCGGATCGAGACCCCGCACGATGGTTTCAACTTCGGGCAACTCGGGCATGAAACCCCTCCCGGCGCCGGGGGCCTTCGGCTACACCCTGACACGTAATCCCGTGACAACGGCAGACGGAAGCTATAGAATAATTCTCGTCAACTATTCCCGCGAGGCGTCGGACCGGCGGCAGTTACAAGTGATTATAAAACACAAAGATATCCTGTTCAATCAGATCCTCCCCCGCGTCAGCAAACCGGGCCAGTATGCCGGGGGCGAGTGCAACGCGGTGGTGAAGGACCACGCCTCAGTCGACCTCACCGTGGCCCTCGCGTTTCCGGACACGTACGCAATCGGGATGTCGCACCTTGGGCTCAAAATCCTCTACCACATGCTGAACGCACGGGATGACATCGCGGCGGAACGGGTGTTCGCCCCGTGGACCGACATGGAGGCGGAGCTTCGGTCTCGCCAGACGCCTCTGTGTTCGCTGGAAACCTTCACACCGCTTTCCGAGTTCGACGTGATCGGCTTCTCCATGCAGTACGAGCTCTCCTACACGAACTTCCTCAACATGCTGGAACTGGCGGGGGTGCCGCTACTCACAACCGAACGTTCGTCATCCGTGCCGGTGATCCTCGGCGGTGGATCCATTTCGCATGCGATGGAGCCGGTGGCGCCGTTCTTCGACGCGATCCTGATCGGAGACGCGGAGGACGTCCTGTACCCGATGATGGACGTGATTGGAGACTGGCGGCGGAGCGGAGAGCCAAGACGGCGGCTTCACGAACGACTGACGGCGCTCGCCGGCGTCTATGTCCCGTCCCTGTACGAAGTTTCTCACCACGCCGACGGGACCATTGCCCGGATAGAGAACTTCGCCCCGGCACCTTCCGTGGTGTCGAAAACGACCGTGCTTGATTTCGAGAACTCTCCCTTTCCCACCCGCCCCGTGATTCCAAACGTCGAGGTCGTGCACGACCGGATCAACATCGAGATCATGCGGGGATGTCCGAACCAGTGCCGTTTTTGCCAGGCGGTCCAGCACTACCGTCCGCTGAGAACACGATCGATCGAGAAGGTCATCGAACTGGCCGAGCAGACATTTCTCGCGACGGGATACGAGGAGATCGGGCTGACCAGCCTGTCGAGCGCGGACTATCCTCACATCGTCGATCTGCTGGATGCGGTTTCGAAGCGATTCCACTCGCGGCGGGTGAACGTTTCCCTGCCCTCGCTTCGCGTCGGGCCCGAACTCGCGAAGCTTCCCGGATTCACGAGCACGGTACGAAAGGCGGGGCTCACGATGGCTCCCGAGGTCGCGACCGACAGGCTCCGGGCGGTGATCCGTAAACCGATTCGGAACGAGGACCTCCTGGCCGGCTGCCGTTCCGCGTTCGAGGCCGGATACCGCCAGGTCAAATTCTATTTCCTCATCGGCGCGCCGACCGAGCGCGAAGAGGACCTCAAGGGGATCGTGGACCTGTGCGACGAGGCCAGCTTGCTCCGGAGGCGTTTCACCGGGGGCGGAGGACGCGCCCAGATCAACGCATCGATATCCTCCCACATCCCCAAACCGCACACGCCGTTCCAATGGGAAGCGATGAACTCGCGCGGGCAGCTGGTCGCCAAGCAGGCGTACATCCGGTCATTTCGTACGTCGGGATACCTGAAACTCAAGTTTCACGACGTGGAGGTGAGCTATCTCGAGGCCGTGTTCTCCCGCGGCGATCGTCGGCTCGCCCGAGCGCTTCTCAAGGCCCGAGAGATGGGGATCCGGATGGATTCCTGGAGGGAGTGTTTCGATCTCCGCAAGTGGCAGGAGGTCTTCCAGGACGTCGGCCTCGACCCGGACTGGTACGCCCTGCGAGCGCGCGGCGACGACGAGGTCCTCCCCTGGGACATGATCGAACTCAGGATCCCGAAGACACACCTGGCCACGGAAAGGGATCGCTCCCGCTCCGAATAGGCGGCGCCAAATCCGCATATCTCCGCCCACACCCCGGCCCAGTGGCGCTACTGCACGCGCTTGTAGGTGGCCTCCATGGTCCTGAACATCTCGCCCTTCTCCGAGGCCATGTACATTTCTAACACGTGCGTCGTCCCATCCACCCACTTGAGCACTTCTTTGAACGGCACGGGAACGGGCACGCCCGGCATCGACACCTTCCCCTCGAATGCGATGGTTTTTCCACCGTCGCTGGAGGTACCGGTGGCCGTCATGATGCC
>JBGSIK010000259.1:0-4436 GCA_041742575.1 Candidatus Krumholzibacteriia bacterium | reverse complement strand
TTTTTCCTCTCCCGCAGCAATGTGAGCCAGGCGGGTCGGCTCCGGGAGCCGGTACCGTGTGAGGCACGAAAGCACGATTCTGCGGCTGGCCGGATGATCGACCATGTGGCCGGGCGACACGTAGATCGGCTTCACGGTGGTCCGTGTACGGAGGACGCTGCCAACGTACCGGCCGTCGTGGATCAGCCGCGCGAAGTCACCGCGGCGCGGGCCCACCGCATCGTGCTCGCCGACCAGCCGGCTCTTGGCGCATCCCACGGTGGGTCTGTCGATGGTCATGCCGAGGTGGCTCGCCAGGCCGAAACCGCGCGGATGGGCGATGCCCTGTCCATCGCACAGCATCACGTCGAAGGGGGTACGGACGGTTTCGAGGCACTTGATCAAGGCCGGAATCTCGCGGAACGACAGGTACCCGGGGACGTACGGGAACGTGAACGGAGAAACCGCCAGCCGTGTTTCCACCATCCGGAGGTCCGGGAAAGACATGACGACGACGGCAGCCACGAGGCTGTCGAGACTCGCGCTCACGGCGATGTCGGATCCGGCCACGAAACGGATACGGCGTACCGGCACCGGCGTGAGCCGTACACCGGAGCTCAGCCGAATCTGAACCGCCCGCGCTTCGTCGAACGAGAGATCCCACCGGTGCAATCGCCTGATGCGCACGACAAGCCTCCGAGCCGGCATCTGCCCTCGCGGGCACCCGGCGGCGCACCCACGGGTGCGGAAATTGTGGCGAGGACGCGGCCATTCTATTATGATATGGCCTGTTCGTCCACAGCACAGATCCGGTCCCGCGAGCGCGCGCCCAACTTCAACGCCGGGGGGTTCAGATGACAATTGTTGACGATTTCGATCTGTACCGCAAGCGCATGAACGACCGCATCCTCCAGTCCGACAATCTGGTGGTGAAGCGGTTCTTCAACCTCGACGCCAACGTCTACAAAGACGGCGTGTTGGACTCGAAGACCAAAGAAATGATGGGATTGGTAGCATCGATGGTAATGAGGTGTGACGATTGCATCCGTTACCACATCCAGCAGTGTCGCGCGCTCGGAACGACCCAAGAAGAATTCTATGAGATCTTTGGTGTCGCGTTGGTTGTCGGCGGTTCGATAGTGGTACCGCACATGCGTCGAGCGGTAGAGTTTCTCGACGCCGTGAACGGAAAGTAATGAAAAACGTGGGCCGCAATGTGTTGCGCCGTCGGGTTGCGGGAAGCGTGCGTCGGAACAAGTACCAGCGGTTGGCGATCGAATTCGAGAGTCCCTCATATGTGGAATGAGGTCAGAAACGTTATAAAGTCTTGTGATGCGTTCCTTATCACAACGCACATAAACCCCGATGGCGACGCGATCGGCTCGGAGGTTGCCATGAAGGCGTTCCTCGAGAACCTCGACAAGGATGCCTTCATAGTCAATTCGAGCCGGACCCCGGACAACCTCTCCTTTCTCGACCCCGAACGCGAAATCAAGTTGTATCCCGACGATGTGGACAAGAAGATTCTGGACGAAGTGGACGCCGTTTTCATTTTGGATGTGAACAACTGGGATCATGTCGGAACATTCCGAAACGTGCTTCAGAGAGACTCTCTCCCGCGCGTGTGCATCGACCACCATTTGGACGCGAGCGAGTTGGTCGCCGATGTCATCGTGAGTGACGAGACGTACGCGGCAACGGGTATGATGGTCTACGATCTCATTCGCTCGATGGACGGGGAGATAACGCGGACGATTTCGGAGGCGCTGTATACGGCGCTGATAGCGGACACCGGGACATTCCGATTCTCGAACACGAACGCCAGGGCATTGAGGGTGGCGGCGGAGCTGGCGGAGCGGGGCGCGAATCCCTTCGAGTTGCACCGGCGAGTGTTCACCAACAAAACCTGGGGCACGGGTCGTCTGATGGGGCCGGTGATGAGCACCCTACAATCGGCCTTCGATGGTCGCGTCGCGTGGATCATGGCCACATTAGAGATGTTCCAACAGGCGAGGGCGACCTACGATGACAGTGACGGGTTCGTCGATATCGTGCGTACGATCAGCGGAGTCGAGCTGGCGCTCTTCTTCAAGGAGATCCCCGACGGCAAGATCAAAGTCTCGCTCCGTTCCAGCGGCCGCGTGGACGCGTACGAGATCGCAAATCACCTCGGCGGGGGCGGGCACCGGATGGCTTCCGGCGTCAAGATGGACGGCCCCATAAACAAAGCGATAGAGACAGTGCTCGGAGCTTGCCGTGAGCTGGGTACTCCCCGGTTTTTCGAAGATTGAAGCTGCCTGCGACCGACGGTCCTGACGGTCGTTTCTCCCACCCTTCACTTCAGCTCGACCCGGAACACAGCGATGTCGCCGGTGAGGAATCCGCCGGTCAACAGCGGATTCGCCGAGAAGCGCTTGAAGGTTTCCAGATTCGAGCCGCGAATATCCCTCAGCACGATATAGAAAGGCCGGTCGAGCGCATCGATGGGAAGGACTTCTTCCGGCGTCGGTCCCTGCCCGCGGAAGACCGATTCCCGCAGCGATCGTCGTCGAGACAACTCTTCCGGAGGATACGACCACGTTTTCGCGAACGCTTCCGTACCCCAGTACTGGTCGCGTGCGGACAGAACCGGGATACGGACTACGTCGCCGTCCTCCAAGAACACGGCGTCCGCCGTTGTGGACGTGCGGACCCAGTCGTAAAGAAACGATTCCTGCGGCGCATAAGCAATGCAGGACTGATCGCGAAAGGCGCCGGCAAAATAAACTGCGCTGAGCGGCACCGTGCATACGGCGACGTACATCGCGGCCATCGCCACGCCGCGCCGTCCCGCATCGGCCCAACCCGCCAATCCCCCGGCGGCCAAAGCGGCCACGGGGACGTATAGCACGAACGAGAACTGGGACTCGTGGTTTGTGGGCAGGTCGATTATCAGAGCCAGCACCGCGGCCACTCCCGTCCACACCAAGACGGCGCCTGAAGCGGTCAGCCGCCCCTCCGCGTCCAGGGGGCGGCCTCCACCCCTGCGGGCCGCGTACCACGCAGCCGGGATCAACGCGGGCAGGATGCATGAGAGAATACCGACGATATGGCGGATCTGAAACCCGAATCCGACGGTCTTCGCGTCGCCGTGATGGGAAACGACGCTCGCCACGTATGGGACCGCGATCACGCCCGCGGCGATCGTCAGCGAGGCTTGTCGCCACATACGGAAGCTCTCACCATCCGATCGTGTCCGCGGGAGCATCCGGACGAGCACCACGCCGAGGGTTGCGACGAGCACCGTGACTCCGATCACGAGGTGGAGGTACATGACGCCGGTGATACCGGCGATGTAGAAGAACGACAACAAGCGGTTCCAATCTTCGCGGCGGGACCACGCCACCAGCCCGATCAGCACGCAGACCAGCCCGAGCGTGAGCGAAAGCGACGTGCCGATCATGAATTTGTCCAGAAACATGAACTGATTGCCCTCAATGGACACGAAGCGCGACGCCGTGTCGTGGTTGAGGGGGTGAAGGGAGAAAAACTGGCGCAGCAAATCAGCGCCGGTCGTTTCCCCAAGATAAGCTCTGGCCACCCGCACGGGGAAGAAACAGTAGAACAGGCCGTTCATCCCGAAAAGACCCAGGACGACGCCGAGCGTGCGTGGGAACGTTTTTCGCGTGAACACGCCGGCGAGGAAGTTGAAACCGAGGACAAAGCCGGAGAGCGCGAGAAAATTAACGAATATCATCGCACCGAAGGGCCCGATGCCGGTCAGCGTCGACACACACGTCAGTATGATGTGATAAAAATACAAATCCTGAAAACGCATCGGGGTGAAATAGGGATCGATCACAGGAAGGCCGTGGTTGGCGATGCGGTTGAATACGGCGGCGTTGAACCAGCTCTCCTCGCGATACCGCCACCACGTGTTCGTTGCCGGCAGCCAGAGCGCAAGTATGGCGGCCACCGCCAGCACACCGGCCAGACAGAACACCAATCGACGCTGCGAGTCAAACCCCGGCGAGGACTCTCCGGCGCCAAAAATCAGATACTGAGCCATAGCGATCGCCACGATCGCCCAGATGGCAGTCGCCGTTGGAAGCCCGAGCATCACGGTAACCAGCACCGGCAAGGCGAACATGATGGGGGAGGCCGTGACCGCGAAGGCGAGGGCCGGTAAGAAGGGCAGCCCCGAGCGAGTGGCGAACGGTGCGGCCGGGAGGTAACAAATGAGCACCAGCGCCCCGATGATCCGGACCATGGTGACCGGGATCGAGAGGAAGATCACGACGGCGATGAGGAAAACCAGCCGGCGATAAAATCGGTCGTCTGAGTCCAGAAGTGCCATTCGGAATACAGAGAGACGATGGTCTTTTTTTTCAGGGCAACGGCTGCCGGCGCCTGCCGGGGCGCGCGGCGGCGCGAGCGTTCATGACGCGGTCCCGCGTCTTTGGTCCGCGCGGCGAGCG
>JBGSIK010000258.1:0-5480 GCA_041742575.1 Candidatus Krumholzibacteriia bacterium | reverse complement strand
TCGCTCACCATCGGCCGGCACGTCGCAAGCCTCATCGGCGACGGCGCCACCCTGCATTTCGACCGCGGCCCGATCAGCGCGGCCACCATGCGGTATCTGGACACACGCAAAGACCTCGGCGTCCATACCGACATTCTCACCGACGACCTCCTGCGCCTGATCGAGTCGGGGGCGGTCACCAATCGCAAGAAGAGAATCAACCGCGGCAAGTCGGTGGCCACGATGGCGATGGGGTCCCGCAGGCTCTACGACCGGCTCGTGGGCACGCCCTATATCGAGCTTTTGCCCATCGATCAGGTCAACAGCCCCCGCATCATCTCTCTGAACGACAACGCCGTCGCCGTGCTCTCGGTCGAGGAGATGGAGCTCACCGGACTGGCGCGTTCGGATACGGAAGACGTGCTCGTGAACCGGAGCCTCTTGAGCACGATTGACTTCATCAACGGCACGCGGGAGTCAAAAGACGGGTTCACGATCATGGCGCTCCCGTCCACGACCCCCGACGGCTCGGGGTCGCGGATCGTGAGTGTGAGCGTCGGCCGCGGGGTGGCGTCCAACCGGGCCGCCGTCGATTACGTCGTCACCGAGTACGGGATCGTGAATCTCTACGGCCTCACCATTCGCGAGCGCGCGATCGCCCTCATATCCATCGCCCACCCCAAATTCCGGCGGTCGCTGCTCGATGAAGCCAAGCGCCTCGGGTACGTGGAACAGAGCTACGTGATCCCTCCCGAAAAGGGCTGCGTGTTTCCGCATCAGTACCAATTCTCGCACCGCTTCGCGGGCGGGATCGAGATCCAGTTCCGCCCCATACAGCCCAGTGACGCGCGCCGCCTCCAGCGCATGTTCTACGCGCTATCCCCCGAGACCGTGCGCATGCGTTTTCACGGGACCATCAAGTCACTCACCTACGAGATGGCGCAGCGCGCGGCTGCCATAGACTACAGCCGCGACATGGCGATCGTGGGGCTCGTCGGCCCCCGCAGCAATCCCGAGATCATCGCCGAGGGCCGGTACACGTACGATCCCGGAGTGAACATGGGCGAGTTCGACATCGTCGTCCGCGAAGACTACCGCGGCCGCGGGATCGGAACTCTCCTCGCCAACTATCTGGGCAAGATCGCGTACGCCCGGGGCCTCGACGGCGTCTACGCCGACGTGATCCCCGAGAACGCGCAGAGCATCGCGCTCCTCAAAAAAGCCTGGCCCACCGCCGTCCGCACCTACAGCCCCGGCTCGTGCGTGTTCACCGTCCGCTTCCCCGAAAAAGAAGTAAAAAGGCCCAAGGACAGCATCATCGTCTACTCCGGGCGGTACGCGGACTACACCTACGGCGACGAGCACCCCTTCAATCCCGGCCGGGCGCGAGTGGCGCTGAACCTCATCAGGGAACAGGGGCACCTGAACGAGCCGTGGATGCGCGTGGAGGAGCCGAGGCCCATCACCAAGCAGCGGCTCATTGAATCCCACAGCCCTGCCTTCATCGACGCACTCGAAGAAGCCAACTCCGGCGAGTGGAAAGACGATTTCGCGCGCTTCAACCTCGGAGTCGAGGATTGCCCGGTGTTCCGCGGTCTTTTCGACTACGTGCTCCTCTATACCTCCGCAACGCTCACGGGCGTGGACCTCATCACCAACGAGAACGCCAACGTGGTCTTCAATCCTTTGGGCGGATTCCATCATGCCAGCCGCTCGCACGCGGAAGGCTTCTGCTACGTGAATGACGCCGTCGCCGCCATCGACCTGCTCGTGGCGCGCGGGCACCGGGTGGCCTACGTGGACATCGACGCCCATCATGGGAACGGCGTTCAGGATGCGTACTACCGCGACGATCGCGTGCTCACCGTTTCGCTCCACCAGACCGGCAAGACCCTGTATCCCTGGTCGGGTTTCGAAACCGAGATCGGCGAGGGGAACGGCGAGGGGTTTAGCGTCAACATCCCTCTCCCCGAGGAGACCGACGACGAGGCCTACGAGCGCATATTCGAGCGCGTCGTGATTCCCGCAGTGCGGGCGTTCGGACCCACAGTGGTCGTTTCCGTGATCGGCGCCGACACCCACCGCTCCGATCCGCTCGCGAACTTGAAGCTCACCAACAACGGCATGGAAGCGGTGATGAAGCACATACGGGAGTTCTGCAGCCACGTGCTCCTGCTCGGCGGCGGCGGATACGAGCTCAAATCGACCACGCGAGCGTGGTGCCGCATGTGGGCGGCCGCGAACCGCATCGATTCCCTGCCCGATTTCATGGTCGGCATGGGGGGAACGTTCCTGGGCGGTGAGGGTGTGACGGGAGCCGACATCGTGGACATGAACTACCGCGTGACCGGCGAGAAGAAATCGGCGATCATGAAGGAGCTAGACCGCATCGCCGTATTCCACGAGAAGCACACGCTCCCCACCATGAAGCGCGCGTTGGAGGCGCGGAGCCACAGCGCCGGCGTCCCGCCTCAAGACGCCTCCGCAACCGAACCCGGGCAAAATCCGCTTTCGACTTGAACGCTCCCGTCGATCCGGTTACACTGTAAACTGGCTTGAGCAAGGGCTAAACAGACATCAGGGCCGTAGACCGACGCGGACATAGTGGGCACCCCAGGAGCTTGACATGCAGTCCGCCGGACGCCGTCGTGTGGTTTTGTCCGAACGCACCCTCGCTCGAATCGCGAAGAATCTCGCCTTGAGCGCGGGTGCGCTAGCGGTCCTCTTTATCCTCGCCGAAATCACCCTCCGCTTCGTGTATCAACCCGAGAACTTCGGCACTGCCATCCGATACGACCAACGCCTGGGCTGGAGCCTCGATCCCAACACGAGCGTGCGCGCCGTTCATTTCCACCACGGGCTCGACTATTTCATCAAGATCAATTCCGTCGGGCTACGGGACCGCGAGATCCAGATCGCGAAGACGCCCGGCCGCAAGCGGATACTCTTCTTGGGCGATTCCGTCGTCTTCGGCACCGGAGTCGATTCCAACTGGCGCATGAGCGAGTTCCTGGGGCGCGCGCTCGGTGATCGTTGCGAGGTGGTGAACGCGGGAGTGCCCGGCTGGGGGCCCGACCAGGAGCTCATGTATCTCGAGTCCGAGGGCGCTCAGCTTCAACCCGACCTCGTCGTCGTCGTCCTCACCGTGGCCAACGACGTGGTGAATGCGAGTCTCGACCACTTGTTCCTTGGCAATGCGCCCAAACCGCGCTACGTGCTTCAGAGTGATTCGCTCAGCCTGGTTTCGATGCCTGAGCAACAACGCACGGCGGCGCCCGCGGGCACGAGCCTCCGCAGTTTGCTCAAGCGGAGCCGGCTCATACTATTCATCCAGCGCCGGATCGAGCGGCTGCTCTATATGGCGCAACAGCGCAGGGACGTGGAACCGTTTCCCCAGGGCTTCCACCGGAGCGAGTTCGAACGCAACTATTCGCACTGGTCGGTGTACCGCCGCGAGTACGATCCCGAGTTTGAGTCGGCATGGGAAGTGACGGAGCGGATCCTGTCGCGGTTTTCCCGTTGGTGCCTGGGACACGGCGCCGAGCTCATCATCTTCTCACTGCCGGATCGCTTGGAAGTCGATGCGGGGTGGCGAGAGGCGCTGGAAGAGCGAGCCGGTATCGACGGTAACCTGCTCGATTTCGACCGGCCGTCGCAGAGGATGGCCGCCTGCTGTCGGGAGCGCGGGATCGCCTTCGTGCACCCGGTGCAGGAATTCCGCGATGCCCTGACGGTCCATGACCTCTACTTCGAGAGCGACAACCACCCCAACCGCTACGGCCACGCCCTCACCGCGCGCGTTCTTTTGGACGAACTCCACGAGCGGTGCGGGTTGGAGTTCCACATCGCCGATTCCGACCGCGCCTACCTGCCGGGCCCTCCACGATCGGCGGCCGAGCCGCATTCGTGACCGCGCTCAGGCATCGCGCATGCGCGCAAAATGGGAGACGAAGCGGATCGCCCAGACAGCAATGAACACGAAGAAGCCGGCGAAGATCCACATGAAGACCGGCGCAAGCACCGGCTCCGGCCGGAGGTTCGCCCGGGCCGTTACCTCCGTGATGCCCGCCATGAGCGCCACGGTCGCCGCGCCCAACCATGTCATCTGATCCTGAATGAACCGCAAGGTCGTCTCCCGCCGCTCCGGGGAGAGCCAGTAGTCCCGGTTGGGGAGACTCACGATACTCACAGGCACGCGGCCGAACGTGCGCGGGAGGAAAACAAATACCAGGGCCATGAGCAAGATCATCCCCAAGTTGACGGCGAAGAAGGCGATCTTGGCCGACCAGCCGTTGGCGTGGCCGCCGCCATCGAAATGCGAGGCGACGCGATCGGGGAGCTGAGGGTAATACACCAGCGCCTGAACCAGGGCAACCAGGATCAAGGCGAGAAATACTTTCTCCGAGGTTTTCATGTTACCGTTTCTCTCCCGGGTTCATCCGCACGACATCATAACACATCATTCGAAACGCCAGGAGCGCGACGATCAAAAACGGCCGCGATCGTCCAGTTTCGGTAGCAAGGGTCACGCCGTCCCCGCAGGCGCGCGTCGTTCGTACGGACCCCGGCAGGACCGATCCGGATGCGCCGCGGCATCTCCCGCGGCGCACCTGAGGGAATTCCTCGTCCTCGATGGTTCGAATCTTGCACTGCCCCGGTTGATCACCTTGTAGATCATTGACGTTTGTTACCGATCGTTACTCGTTCGGGCGCATGATTCCCCATCATTCCCTGGAGGGTTCGACATGAAACGAATCATGGTTCTCTCAATTATAGTATGCGCGCTGTGCGCGACCGCGGTCTGGAGCGCGACCAGCCAGCCGAAACACCAGGCGGACAACCAGCAGGTGAAGTTCGGCTTCAGCAGCGTCGGCTTCGGCGTCGGCATCGTCGACCCTGACGACGTGGACGTCACCGCGGGATTCTCATTCTTCGGCGACTTCGCGGAGATCCGCCCCAACGTGAACCTGGAAATGTTCCTCGGTTACTGGCAGCAGAGCGAGGACGTGTGGGACGGCGGAGACGTCACCCTGCGTGATTTCACGATCATGCCTCGCTGCAAGTACATGTTCGACCTGCAGAACTCTTCCGTGACGCCGTTCGTCGGCGGTGGTCTCGGCTTTCACATCGTATCCGCCGG
The DNA here is from genome assembly GCA_041742575.1 of Candidatus Krumholzibacteriia bacterium. Taxonomy (GTDB): domain Bacteria; phylum Krumholzibacteriota; class Krumholzibacteriia; order WVZY01; family JAKEHA01; genus JBGSIK01. The sequence continues at coordinate 361 of JBGSIK010000258.1, read as the reverse complement.
GATCGACGTCCCCACGATGGAGTACGGTGGCGGCGTGATCATCCCGGGGTACTCGGAGGACGAGACCGAGCTCAAGCTGGGCCTCGATCTTGGCGGCGGCATGCTGTTCAACGTGAAGGACTCGATGGCGATTCAGACGGACGCGTGGTACAGCATGGTGAGTGACGTGAGCCACCTCGCGCTGCGCGTCGGCCTCGTGTTCAAACTGGGCCGCTAGAGGGTCGCGACTGCTCTATAGTAATTGTTCTTACGCGTCGGCCACCCGCCGCTCCACGGCGCCGGGTGGCCGAAGTGTTTCTACGTGTTGCGTCCCAACTTGGGTCGGGCGGCCCCATCGGGTCGCTCGGGCACGGCTCCCTAC
>JBGSIK010000257.1:0-6545 GCA_041742575.1 Candidatus Krumholzibacteriia bacterium | reverse complement strand
GACGAGCGGCGCCATCGGGATGCATGAACTCGCAATGATGCTGAATATCGTGGGGCTGGCGATTCTGTTCACCTGGGTCTACAACAGAACCAGCGGCAGCCTGCTACTGGTTTGGCTGTTTCATTTCTCGATCACGGTCACCGGGTATTCGCTTTCCAAGATACCCACGGCGACGGACGAAATCATGAGCTGGTTCGTGATCGTGCTCGTCGTTCTCATGGCCGGACCGCGGCGACTCGGGCGTGTGTAGGAGCGATATGTCCGGAAAGGTCATATTGGCGGCATTGATGATCGTGTCGAATGCGTCTTTCGCGTCATCGCAGGAGCAGATGAGGGTTTCGATATTTCTCAATCCCTATAAGTGGATGCTCGGCCTCGGCAACATCGGATTCGAGGTGCAGTACAATTCGAACTGTTCCGTGTGCGTCTTCGCCGAATACGCAGCGGTGAGGACCGCCTACTTGAACACGATCAGGCACCCCGACCTCGTAGCCACCGCCGGGCTCAGATATTACCTATCGCCGGGCGATCCCGATGCAGCTGGATCGTACGCCGGCGTTTCCTCCAGCTATTTCTACAGAAAATCGGGCGAACGCGATAAACTTTCGCGGGACGTTGCGTTCGGCATCGAAGCGGGGTACAAGTTTCTTATGGGCGACTCGTTCTATCTCCTTCCCCGCGGGCTCTTGAACTACACGATTCGCGGGGAAAGCATATTGCCGGGGGCGGAGGTATCGGCAGGGATATTACCGTGATGGACGCTGAGTTTGGCTCTTTTGAAACGGAAATGAACCGCGGCTTTCTCCAGGTGCTGGCCCTGGTCGTGCTCGATCGCAAGATGTACGGCTACGGGATGATCAAGCATTTCGAGGCGGCCGGCTACACGGTCGAGGAGAATACACTCTATCCGCTACTCCGACGCCTCGAGAAAAACGGATGGATCGCAAGTGAGTGGGACGTGAGCGAGGGCCGCCCGAAAAAGTTCTACGTCATCACGGCAGCGGGAAGGACGGTCCGCGCGCAGGGCCTCAAGGTCTGGGCCGAGCAAGGGAGAACACTCAGGAGATTGATGGAGGGCGATCACGATGTTCGAGAACCTTGAAACGTATCTCCAGGAGGTCAACCAATACCTCGCCGTGAAGCAGGGCGGCGACGAGATTCTCGCCGAGATCAGGAGCCACATCCTCGAAAAGGCGGACCGCGAATCCGGCGCCGCGACCGAGGAATCCGTGCAGAGGATCATCGACTCCTACGGTCGGCCGCGAGATGTGGCGGAGAAGTACATCGAGGGGAGCGAGATCATCACGCCGGTGTACCGGAAGCATCTCTTCCGGTACACGTGGATCCTGTTCGCCTTTCACGCCGCTCTCACCGCGGTCGCGCTCGGGTTTCATATGAGTATCATCATGTTTCCGTTTTTCTTCATCCCCCGGATGCCGGTCCTCGCTGCCCTCGTGTATCTCCCCATGGCGTGGCTTGCGGATTTCGGACTTGTCGCTTTCGTGCTTTACATCGTGACGCAGAGGAACAGGAGTCTGAACCTGCCGTGGCTGCGGATCTCCCGAGTGCTGCGTGAAGCGCGGCGGCCCAAGGCACCGAGACTCGCCGTGTTCGTGACTCTCCTCGTGATTCTGGTCGTGGCGGTCGCCGCGTTCCTTCGCTACCACACGCTCTTCTTCTATTCCGTGAATCTTCAAGCGCCCGAGCCGCTCATGAACCACGCCGCGTCGATATTCCTTTCTCTCATGGTTCTCGCCGCGCTTCTCTGCCAGGTGATCGCCTACGGCGTCCGGTTCGTCGTCAACTCCGCCTGGGTCACACTCATAAAGAACGCGCTGATACTCCTGATCCTGTGGGCGATCTGGAACAGTCCCATTGCCGTTCGGTTCAAGGAGGTCCCCGGGGTGGACTTGAGTTACTACGGGGGAGTTCTCGTAATCATTCTTATCTCCGCAACCGCCGTGAAGTTCATCAAAGACCTCGTTCTCGTAATCCGCGAGATGTCGCATCCTTGAGCTGCCGCAGAGAACCATCCAGCCAGCGCTTCGGGATTGCGCGCGTTCCCCGGAGGGGCTCACGCCGTGTCTATCCCGCCTGCCCCACCCGAGCGAAAGGTGTGGCGAACGAGCGCGTGCACCGGCAATCCCAACGCCACGATCCCAACTCCGATCAGCGAATGTACGGGGTCGTCGATGCCGCTCGCAAGCGCCACTGCCAGTGACACCAACATGTAGATAGCCGGCACAAACGGGTAACCCGGGCACCGGAAGCCGTCGCGGAACGCCCCACGCGGATCTCGGCGCCGGAGCACGAACAGGGAGGCTACGGTGAGGGAGGAAAGGAGCAGGATCGCCAGCGTGGCCCAGTTCACGAGTTTCTCCACATCCCCCACGAGAGCGAGTACCGCCGTCCAGATCCCGCCCGACCACAACGCCGCGTGAGGCACGCCGGCGCTATTGACCCTTGCGAGCGCAGCCGGAGCGAGGCCGTCCCGCCCCATGGCGTAGTAAATGCGCGCCCCCGCCATGAGAGTCACGTTCGCCGACCCGAGGACGGCAACACCGATGATAGCTGCGAGCACCGCCTCAGCCCGATGACCGATCATCAGCCGGGCGGCGTCGGCCACCGCCGTCGTTGATCCCGCCAGCTGCTCGCGCGGCAAAACCAGCAAGAGGGTCAGGTTCACAACCAAATAAACGATCGTTACCGATGCGGCACCCGCCAGCAACGCCCGGGCGAGACTGCGTTCGGGGTCCTTGAGTTCGCCGGCGAGATACGCGGCGGCATTCCAGCCGGAGTACGTGAAGAAAATGGGAACCATGGCCGCGCCGAAGGCTAGCGGCCACGCGCGGCCCGGCCCTGAGAACCAGCCAAGGGATTGTTGAAAGTCTACGCCGCCCCGCCCTGCGCCGACGCCGGCAATGACGACCAACCCGAGCACCGGGAGGGCGGTCAGCACCGCCGTGGTTCGTCCTCCCACCCGCGCGCCGGCGGTGTTGACCAACGACAACACCAGGACGGCGATCGGCGGCAGCAGGTACATGACCAGGGGATAGGCTTGCGCATCAAGCCCGATCGCAGCGGAGACATAGGCGGTCGCCACGCGTGCCATGACGGCCGCGGCGGCCGAAAAACTCAACGTGATGGCGCTCCAGCCGAACAGGAATGCCCACCGGGGACCGAAAGCAGAGGCCAGGTACTGGTAGTCGCCCCCGGCGTGCGGTATGCGGACACCCAGTTCCGCGTATGTGGAAGCTCCGAACAGCGCCAACACGCCGCCCAAAACCCACGCCACCAAAGACCAAGCCACACCGGGAAGGTGCCCGGCCACCAACCCCGGTGTGATGAAGATCCCCGCGCCGAACATGTTGCCGGCGACCAGCCACGCGGCATCAGGCGCGCGCAGAACGCGTTTCAATTCGAAGGGAGCCATGGCCGAAAGGGCACGGGGGCGCTGCATTGCGAAAAGGCGCCCGGCCGCTACCGTTCTTTCACGTAACGCTCGATTGCTTTGAATTGCGCCTCGCCGTCGAGACCGGCCTCGTGCAGCACCATCTCCGCTCTCCCGCTTCCCAGGTATCTGCCCTTCTGGAAAGCATGGAGCGTCATCGCCCGGCCCCTTTCAGAACGGATCCAGCGATACATCGTGGGCAGCGTGAAGCCCGTGATTCCCATAGTTTCCTCTGCGACCCGCGCCGGAAAGACGCGCTCGCGCTCGGCCGGCGTCAGCATGTCGAACAGCTCCGCGCTGGCGACATAGTAGACATCGAGATCGATGCCCTCCTTCTCCAGCTTGGGCAGCGTCTCCTGCACGAACGCGTACGCCACTTCGCTGCCCTGCAGCACCACAGCGCCGTTCGACTTGCGACCCCCTTCCCGCAAGCGGTACACGCCTGTGGCCGCGTCGGTGGCCGGCGCCAATCCCAGGGCGCTTCGGTCGAGCACGGTTTCGTTCGGTCGCGTGACGAACGGAGCGATCACGCATGGCCGCTTCGCCAGAGCGGCTGCCATGAGCGTCCACATTTCCTGCGGATCCCACGGAGTCAGCGTAATCATCACGCCCTGGGGGAAGTTTTCCTGCAGCAACTGCAACGCCTGGGGATCGGCGTGCGTGGGTCCGTCCTCGCCGGTTTTCACGCCGGCGTGCGCGCATATCAGGATGAACGGCCGATACGGACGCCCGTCCAGCTCGTGCCGGGCTTGGTTGCCGATTCCATGTAGCCGCGAGGCGATGTGCCCGAGCGCGGCGATGAACGCTCCGTATGACGAGCCGGCGCCCATATGCCGGCCGAAACCCGCCATGCCGGAGAAGATGCCGGAAATCGCGTCCTCGCAGATCCCGCCGATGGAGAGGATGCGCGACCCGGGATTACTGGTCGAGTGGTAATAGCCCTCGGGGAAACCGTCGGCGGTCTTGACCACGCTGGTCGACCCCAGCAGGTCGGCGGCCGCCACGAAGATGGCGCCGGAGCTGGCCTTGTTGAGGTAGTTCAACGCGCGACCGAGTTCGCCACGAAGCGTGGTGGATTTCCCGGGTGTGAGCCGCAACGCCGCGGGTATACCGCTCCCCTCTTTGGCCACGGTGGCGAAAACAGCTTCGACATCGGGGGCATTCGCACGCGGCTTGCGCTTCCGTCCGTTCAGACGGTCCTTTGCCTTGACCAGCATTCCGGCCAGCAAATCCGTGGCCGGCCGGCTTTGCTCCATGGCCGCCCGCACGACCTGGAGGCTTTCCCAGTAGCACTCCTCGATCACAGCGGTCTCCTTGCCGCCAGCGCAGCGCTGGCAGTTCGCCTCGCACAGCGGGAGCGCCTTGCCCGTCAGCTGCAACAGCGGTTCCACGGCCTGGTAGAAGCCGTCCGAGCACAGACTGTGTCCGGCCCCATGCGACAAGCGGTCCTCGATGCCGTATTTCCAACCCTTCTTGGTGCGATAAACGATCGCGGTGGGCTGACTGTTTCCGATTTGCAGCGCCCGCCGCTGCGCCGCGACGATCTGCTGAAAATCCCGGCCTTCGGGGACAAGGATCACGTTCCAGTAGTGGAGGTAGGCGAATTCCATTGGATTCCACTGCACGTAGTCGCCCGCCTGGTCTCCTTCGCGGCAAACGTGGTTGGAATCGATGGAGGCTTGGTTCCAGTCCACGTGCATGATTGCGTTTTTGAGCGATGCGGTGCCCGCCGCCGCCATGGCTTCTCCCACGCGGCCCGGGGTCATGCCGCCCTCGCCCTCGACGATGTGCACGCGGGGCGGATCGTCCGCGTAGAAATCGATGGCAGCGAACGCCAGTCCCACCGAGCTCGTGACGCCGACACCGGAGGCGCCGGTGGAAAGCTTCACCAGCGGCGTGGCCGGAGTGGGGTGGCCGTCGAGCGCCTTGGCGTGGAACTTGCGGAACAGGGGCATGTCGGACGTCGGGTTTCTGCGAAATCCCAGCAGGTCCTCCAGGCGCAGTTGCAGCTTTTCCGACTTCGGCAAGAGCGAAGGCGCACCGATGCGGGCGACCTCGTTGCGCAGCGCCCACAGTCCGTAAAGGCCGAGGGCCTTGTGGCCCGCGGCGTAGGACGTGATGTCGGCATCATCGCGCAACGGATCGGACAGATCGTAGTCCATCGCATCGAACAGAATCGCCGACACGAAACGGCCGGACGAAATCGACCCGCCCGGATGCCCGGACGCCGGCACGTAGTTATACATGAGCGCACATAGAGAGCGGTAGATGAGATCGAAGGTCTCGAAGCCCATCACCTGTTCATCGGATAGCGGCTTCTGGCCGCGCTTCAACTCCTCGCCGATATCGATATAAACGCCTCGCCTGGGTCCAAATGAGAATGCCATCGATCTGCTCCTTCGCTTGTGAGAAGACGTTCTCCTTCACCGGATCCCTGCGTTCCAGCGCGGTCCAGCGAATCGGTCCAACCGCTGGATCGGCAAAGGAAAGCTCGGCAGGAAACCAATCAGCCGTGCGGGGAAACGTGAGCGTAGAGAACGTGTGCGGGGGTCTCGGGTTTTCCCTCGGGTTCTCCGGCCGCCCGCGCGGTTATTATCTTACGGATTGCCTTTTTTCGCAACAACAATAGGCCGAGGAGGGACAAGCCGGCTCGTCCTTATGATAGCGGCTGAGCGCAATGAAATAAAACCTTTGCGGCGAAACCATTAGGGTTGTTGCCGCTCCGGTATCGATCACAAACATCGTGAAAGAATCCAGTGCCAGGGCGGAGCCAGAGGCGTACAAAACGAGCGCGAATCAAGGGGGGTGGAACGAGTGGTGCGAGGGGGCGGAATTGAACCGTCGACACACGGATTTTCAGTCCGTTGCTCTACCGACTGAGCTACCCTCGCACCGGCTGGGAAATCGGAGATCGAATGGTACGGAAAAGGCTATTCCGGGTCAATCCCCAAATTCGCGCGGCCTGGAGTCTGCCAGCTCCCTCGGGTCGGGCGGCTACATCGGGTCGCTCGGGCACGGCTCCTTACGACCGACCGTGCCCATCGCACTTCCGTGCTCGACGGTCGCCTCGCCCCACGCGGAATGTTGGCAGACG
>JBGSIK010000256.1:0-9481 GCA_041742575.1 Candidatus Krumholzibacteriia bacterium | reverse complement strand
TCGTGTTCTACTTGTTGCACGTGCTGGTCCCCATTTGGGACGCGATCGCGTTCACGAGGCCGTTCAATTTCTTCACATACTACCAGCCGCAGAAGCTCATATCGGGCGAGCGCAGCATCACCCTCGATGTTGTCGTGCTTGCGATGGTCGCGGCGGTTTGCGAGCTCATTGCGGCGAGGCGTTTCTGCCGCCGCGACATCCCGGGATGAGATCCGCGGGAGGGGGGCCGGCGCCACCGGATACTGGCACAGGTGATGCTAAAAACGGCAGTAAACGAGGAGGCTAAGGGTGGGCCGGGATTTCTGGCTTCGGGAAAAGCAGAGCCAACGGCCGCTCGCCGTCGTCGAGGTCGGCGGCGGGCTCGAGTCGGAGGCTGCCGTTGAGCTGCATTTGCATTGCACCGCGCTCTGTGACGCCGGGTTCACTCATCTGGTGCTCGACCTCTCCGCGGTGACGTTCATCGTCTCGAGCGGCGTGGGCACGCTGGCGGCGCTGACGTACGATATCCTGGAGCACGGGGGCGTGTTCCAGATCGCCGCCTTGTCCGAGCCCGTGGCAAAGGTGATCGATCTGCTCGACAGCCGCCGTTTCCTCAACATCGCGTCTGATGTCGACGAGGCGATTGCCAGGGTGAACATTGTGACGGTAACGGGATGATCGCGGGAAGACGCGCGGGCTAGAGGCCCGCGGCCCTTACCCTCCAACATGTCGCTCCGCGGCCGGATCACGACCAGAACGACGCCTGCTTCCGCGCACAGTCTCTCCCATTCGCCTTAGACAAACCCGATCCCGGTTGGTTATCTTTCTAACCTGGCTATCCGATAGGAGTTCGTCGCGTTTCTGGAGCAGTAGCAGTGGTTTATGAGCACATTTTCGCTGGGCCTGCGCGCCTTCATGGTCGCGCGAGCCGGGCCTGGAGGGGCAAGCGCCGGTGGGTGCACGGGCGCTTGTGGGTAGGTATGGTGGGGGCTTTGGCAGTGGGCCCGGGTTGGTCCGTCCCGGCACTGGGAACCGACGGAATAGCGCGGGAGGAGTCTCGGGCGACGGGTACCGAAGAGCGGGCGGCGTCGGCGATGGACATACGGATGCCGGAGGAGCCGTATTACTTCTACCACGGCCTCAACTACGGCAGCGAGGCGCTGGTGCAACCGCTGCGGCTCATCATCAACGGCGGGTACGGAATCCTGCAGATATACGGGCGGGAGGATCGTATCACGGAGGTGCATTACGAGACCGGTTGGGAGAACGTCTGGCGGAATCTGGGCAACCCGGTCGATGCGATAGAGGCCTATGGGTGGGAGGATTTCTTCGAACGCGAGATCATCCCGGTGAGCTTCGACGGCAACAGCGCCCACTACTGGCCCAACTACACCCTGCACCTGATCGGCGGCGGAATGAGTTATCGCCTCTACAGCGAATTCTACCGTTACCACCACTACCCCCATCCCAACCTGCTTTCCGGGATCACCATGGTCGTCTATCACATGTTGAACGAGGTGGTGGAGAACAACGACTATCAGGGGTGGACGACCGATCCCATAGCCGATCTCTACATATTCGATCCGCTGGGAATCCTCCTTTTCAGCTCGGAACGGGTGGCGCGGATCTTCGGCCAGACTCTGCACATGGCCGACTGGTCGTACCAACCCAGCTTGAACCTGTCGAACGGCAATCTGGAGAACAACGGCCAGAACTTCGCGATGAAGCTCGACATCCCGAGGTTAGCGCGGTGGCGGCTGTTCTATCACTACGGCACGCACGGCGAGTTCGGGCTCAGCTACCGACTTGATGAGACCGACAGCTTCAGCTGGGGAGTCGGGTTGAAAGCGAGCGAGCTGGTCGACATCGCGACGGGTGTGAAGGGGGTGACTCTTGGATTTACCAGCGGCGTCTTTTATGACCGCAACAACTCGCTGTTGGCAAGTCTCCTCTACGCAGACACCAAAGACTACAGGCTGCGCCTCAATCTCTATCCGGGACTTTTCCAAATCGGTCCCCTGGCCCCCGGGGTCTTCCTCGCCGAGCGCCGCAACGAAGGCATGGTACTGGGCGTGACGCTTCTGTATCCTCCCGGCCTTCCTCTTGGCGTCGCCGTCGATTTGGATTGAATAGGGCCGAATGGAAGGTCCGGGTTGACAAGAACCGGTCGATCCGCTATACCTTAAAAGATGATTTCCTCCGCACGGAGGGGGGCACAAGCGAAAGGAGAACTTCCCGTGAAAAAGAACGCGCTCGTTGTCCTATCGTTCGTTCTGGCAATGGGGTTGGTCGCCTCGGGCTGCTCGAACAAGAAGCTTATGGCGCAAAAGGACGCGCAAATCGTTGCTCTGCAGGAGGAAGTGGGCACCCTCGAGAGTGAGGCGCAGAGGGAACGGGACCGTGCCGCACAGCTGCAAGCCGAGCTCGACCGAGCGCTGTCGGAATCCCGGCAAAAGGAGCAGGTGTGGTTGGTGGAGAAGGAAGGGATGACGCAGATCACGCTCGACGGCGCGGTTGCATTCGGATCCGGCAGCACCCGGATCACGGCGGAAGGGAAGCGCATCCTCGATGATGTGTTTGGAGTGGTGGAGAAGTACCCCGATCGGTGGATCTTGATCGAGGGGCACACCGACGATGTCCCCATCGCCGAGAAATGGCAGTACCGTTTCCGCTCGAATTGGGAACTCTCCTCGGCCCGCGCCCATGCCGTGCTGCATTACGTGGAAAGCAACTTCGGGATCGAGGCGGAGCGCCTCGCCGCCGTCGGCTACGGGGAGTATCACCCCATCGCCGACAATTCCACTGAGGCGGGCCGCTCGATGAACCGTCGCGTCGTGATCACCGTCGGTTCGAGGCTGCAGATCGCGAAGATGTTGCCTTAGCGGGAGTGGTGGTACACTCCTGGAGTGGGATCGAGATCTTGGGCCGCTTTGGTCCGAACCGGCGATGCCCCGCAGAAACCCTGCAGGGCATCGCCTTTTTCGTCTTTCGTCACTTCGCAGCCCTGAAGGTCACGGAACGGACTCGGCCGGAGAGCGCGCCAATGTCGATGCCGACGCGGTCGGCGATCGAGCGCAAGGCGCGGGGATCGATGCAGTCGACGACCGAGGTGTAATCGACGTCGCTCAATACGGTCACGTCCGAAAACCCCGCGGACCGAACGGCACCAAAGTACTCGGTGCGCTGCATCGCGCCGGCGATACAACCTACATACGCGAGCAGGTCACTTCGTACGGCTTCGGGCAGTTCGCCGTCCAGTATGATGTCGGATACGACCATCCGTCCGCCCGGACGCAGAACGCGAGCCGCCTCGGCGAACACGCGTGATTTGTCCGGCACCAGGTTGATGACGCAGTTGCTGATGACGGCGTCGACGGAGCCGTCGTCAACCGGAAGCGCTTCGAGGCGCCCCAGACGGAATTCGACGTTATCCAATCCGTCCTCCGCGGCGTTGCTTCCGGCGCGCTCGATCATCTCCGGCGTCATGTCGACGCCGATGACCCGCCCGCCAGGTCGGACCGCCGAGGCGGCGAGGATCGCGTCGAAGCCCGCGCCGGAACCGAGATCCAGGATGGTCTCACCCGGTTTCGGGTCGAGGTGGCGAACCGGCGCTCCGCAGCCGAGGCTTGACTTTGCCCCCTTGGGAACGGACTCGACATCACTCGCGGAATAACCGAGGGTCTGAGCCATAACCGCGTCGGCGTCAGACGGGCCGCAGCAGCAGCTACATCCGCAGCCTTCCTCGTTGTCGTCCATCGTCCGGGCCAGGCGGCCATAGCGTTCTCTCACTCGATCGACCACCGCCTCAGCCTCAGAGGGCACATGCCCGCCCGCGGTCCCCGCCCTCGATTCCGATTTCCGTGTTTCTCTCTTTTCCATCGCCTGTTGCTCCCTTCGCTTCGTCGTGACTTCGACCGAATGCAGTGATTTCAGTCGGCCAGGAACTCTTCGATCAGCCGGAGGACTTCCGGGTCCGGGGTACAAACGACCTGCTGTCCCCGTTTCTCGCACCGGATGAGGCCCGCGTTTCGGAGCTCCTTCAAATGGTGGGAGACCGTCGAGAGCGACAAGTCGAACCGCCCGGCGATCTTGGAGACCGTGTTGTCCCTGTCTTCCCCCGGCGGGCAGCAACCAGGGCCGCAGCACTCCCGCAGGGCCTGCAGGATGGCCAATCGGTTGGGGTCGGATAGGGCCTTGAAAATCTCCGCGAGTTCCTTGATTTCTTTCATGTTACGATAGTTTGACAACTATCGAAATAAAAATACTCACCGTACTTGCGCGTGTCAAACGGTATTTGAAATTGGATCGCGTAATCTACTTCAGGGCGTGAGCGGCACGTCCGTCGGCTTTCTTGACCGGGGTTTTCCCGTCGGCCGAGGGGCGTTCACGCAGAAGCGAGGGCTGGAACGCCGGGACTGTCAACATTTTTTGACATCGCTCAGCTTTTGTGGTAAAATTTCATGCAATCGCAACCTGTTAAATCGGTAACGGTTTCCGCGACATACCACCAACCACTGGCGGTCACGGGGGTGGGGATGACCCTATGCTGGCGGGCGGTCATCGGTGGAGTACCTAACGGGTGTGGTGGTGCCCACCACTGCACGGGGAAATTCCTGTTCTCGGTTCATTCCAACCGGATTGCTACTCACCTTCATTTTTTCGGACTCGGTCTTCGGGTGACAACGGGGGGCGTCCCATCATGGGGAGGGGAATGCTATGCCTCATAGTCTAGCGCGAGCGTTCGTGTGGTCGTTGGCCCTGCTTACGGCAGCGTCGGCGGCGCAAGCGACGCAGATCATCTATCAAACGCCGGAACAAATGGGACAGGAAGCGACACTTGTCGTTCGCGGCGTGGTCTCGCATGTCCAATCGTTCTGGAACGAAACGCACACCAAGATATTTACGGAGACGGTCGTCGCGGTCGACGAGACGTACAAGGGACGTGTGGCGCGGACAGCGCGGCTGGTGCAGATGGGTGGTGTCGTGGGCAACGTCCGCGTGCACGTTCATGGGGCGCTCTCCTGGCGGGCCGGCGAAGAGGTGCTGCTGTTCCTCGAACCCGATAAACGCGGGAGCCTGCGGGTGACCGGTTTCTCTCAGGGCAAGTTCGATATCGAACGCGATCCCGCGACGGGAGAGATGTTCATCACGCGACCGGCTCTGGAAGCGGTCGCGGGGGCGGGAGCGTCGGGGGCACAAGGGGCGATTGAGGGCGCCGGCGGAACGGCAAAAGTTCGGCTGGGGGAATTCCTGGATCGTGCGCTGGGGACCGGGACGAAGGGAGGTGAGGCGCGATGAAGACGAGACAGCACTGTCGTGGGCTGGTTCTGTTTTTGTCTGCGCTGGCGACGGTGATGGTTGGTTTGCCCGCCTTGGCGCAGCTGCACGTACAGGATTTCTCGACGTGGGAGCATGGGGATTCGGCGAATACGACCGCCGTTTGGGACACGTCGATGGGGGAGATCAGGCTGCATCCCTTCGCACTGAGCTTCGCGGGCCGAGCGGAGGCGCCGGGCTGGCTCAATGACGTCTTGGTGCGCGGCAACTACGCGTATGTCGCCGCGGGCTCGAGCGGTATCGAGGTTTTCGACGTGTCCAACCCGGCGTATCCCGTCATGGTCGGGCTGTATGACACCAACTGCGAGGTGATGGGTTTGGCCCTCGCCGGCGACTACCTCTACGCGGCCAACGGGGGGTGCGGACTGACGGTGATTGACATCGGCGATCCGGCCAATCCCTCGGAGGTCGCATTCGTCGCCACACACGATCAGGCGATGGAGGTGGCGGTGAGCGGGAACGTCGCGTACGTCGCCGACAACGACTCGGGCCTCACAGTAGTTGAGATCTCCAACCCCGCCGCCCCCGTGCGTGGGTCACACGTGAACACACCGGGCACTGCGTTGGGAGTCGCCGTCGATGGGAATTACGCATACGTCGCCGATACCTACTCCCTACAGATCTTCGACATCAGCAATGCCATGTCACCGACCCTCGTCAACGGATGGGGCGGAGGAATATTGGATGTCACGCTGGATGGCGATTACTTATACGCGTCTCGCGGAGCGGCTGGTTTGGGGATCGTGGACATCACCGATCCGGTCAACCCAATATCGCTTGCTGTCTACGACACCGACCTGGCGCTGGACGTCAAGGTCGCCGGGGACTTTGCATATGTGGCCGATGACACCACGGGAATGTGGGTGATCGACGTCAGCGATCCCACATCGCCTGAGCCGTTCGGATTTTTCAACACGCCGAACAACGTGCTCGGCGTGGCGGTGGCCGGCGAGTTCGCATACCTCGCCGACGGCGCGGATATGCGAATCGTGCGCGTTGCACAAACGCTGACCACTCCCGCGCGCGCCGGCGTATGGATTACAGGGACCGCCCCGTGCGACGTGAAAGTGGCTGGAGACTACGCCTTCGTTGCGAACTGGGACAGCGTCATCACGGTGCTCGACATCGGCAACTTGATGACACCGACTCTTGCCGGGAGCTACAACGATGCTCACCCCTTCTACGGGATCGATGTGGCGGGGAACTATGCATTCGCCGCCAGCGGCACCGGCGGTCTTCGTGTGCTCGACATCAGCGACCCCACGGATCCGGCGCTCGTGGGTGCCCCCGGGCGTTTCGGCGTCAGCCTTGACGTGGCGGTAGACGGCGACTATGCCTACGTGGCGGTGTCGGACTCCGGTTTGGTCGTCTACAACGTGACCAACCCGACCAATCCCGGCTGGGTGGGATGGTATCGGCCAGCGGGTACGGTAAAGGCTGTGGAGATCGACGGAGACCGGGCGTACATAACGGGTAGCGATGGAGCGGGTTTTCAGGTGCTCTCCGTGCGTAATCCCACGAACCCACAGAACCTCGGGAGCGACGGTACTGTAGTCGATGGGAGAGGGATCGCGGTCGCGGGGAATGTCGTTTACGTAGCCGATTATGATTTCCGCCTGGTGGTCTACGACGTGAGCGATCCGTCCCTCCCCACCGTGATCGGAAATTTCCCGCTGGATGTCGGCCGCTTGATCGACGTTTCCGTTGTCGGCCAACGGCTTTTTGTCAGCGGAAGGGCCGGGTTCCGTGTGCTCGACGTGACCGACCCGACCAGCCCGATACCCCTGGGATTCCTCGGCGGGATGGTGGCCCCCGCCGGGCTCGACTATGCCGGCGATTGCGTGTTCCTCACGGCGACCGGCCACGGTATGCAGATCATACAGGTCTTCGAACGCGCACTCGATCTGTCCCAGGCGAGGGCGCAATCGACGAACGTCAATCCGATTGCCGGCGTGGTGAGCCGCGTGCGTCTCGACGTGGACCAGAGCTGCCAGAACGGGTGGAGCGTGACCACCACCGGCGGCCTCGCGTGGCAGAATGTGAGCCCTGGATCCGGGTGGGTCGACATACCGCCCGGTGACAGAGGATCGGATCTCCGCTGGCGGGCGGAACTTCGATACCCGGACTACGGCTATGTGCAGCCTCCGACGTGCACGGGGCTCGTGCTGCGGTGGGAGTATACCGACGACGACACGGATGGGGTACCCAACGGCGTGGATAGCTGTCCGGTCCAGAACGCCTCCTACTTCGACCGCGACGGCGACGGCTGCATCGATGAGTTCTTCGGCGGGAGGCATGTCGAGTACTGGGCAGACGGCGAAGACTGCATGTTCGTGATCAACGAGGATGGCGCTCCCGACATCGGCGATGGGAGCGACATCCCCGCCATCGTCGCGGGCGTGGGAGAGTGGTTCCACCTCGTGGGCACGCCGCTGCACGCGTTTTGTGCCGGAACCGTTCCGGTTGATACGGCCGAGGCGCTCGACCGGGTGAACCTGATTACGTTCACCGACTACGAGTATGACTTCGGGTCGTACGCGCTCGCGGTCGGTATTGCGACATCGTTCACGACGCCTGAGTACTTCGATGGCCGCCTTTATCGTCCCGGCCAGATCGTGGACGCCGACATGATTTTCAACCCGGCGAAGAAATTCAAGACCGACACCGCCGGGTCGGGGACCGATCTCCGGAGTGTGGTCACCCACGAAGCCGGCCACTGGTGGGGCCTCTCCCACACGGATGTGCGCACGTCCACGATGTTCATGCAGCTGCCTTCGGGCACGAACGCGCGCAGTCTCGCCATGGAGGACGATCTGGCGTTCCTGAAGGCGTATCCGAGCCCGATGGCGTATGCCGACGGGTCGCGCCTCGAGGTCACGGTAATCGAACCGATGACGGGTAACCCGGTGCCCGGGGCGCTGGTGTTCGTCATCGAAACGGCGGACGGCGACACGGCGGCTTGCGACATCACGCTTCCCAACGGGCGCGCGAGGTTCCTCGGAATTCCCGACGGATCGTATTACGTATCGATACATCCCCTCGACGGCACCTCTGCGGTGCACGGCCTCAAGCCGTCGTACGTGAACTGGTTCGTGGACTCGGTGGCCGTCACCGAGTTCGTTCCCGAGTACTTCAGCGGGGGGGCCGAATCTTCGAATGATCCCCCCGAGTCGAAAGCGCCGGTAGTGGTGTCGTCCGAAGTGCCAAGGTTCGTCGAGATTCTCACGAACGTGGACACGGATGGGCCGACGATCACGGCGACCAGCCCCGAAGACGCGGAACCGGGTGTGAGCATCCATGCCGCGGTGACGGTGTCGTTCTCGGAGGCGATCGATGACAACACGGTCTCGGGGAACTTCCGTCTGAAGAAGGTTGACACAGGTAGTGGTGTGGGCGGCACGGCGTACATCATGCTGGACGACTCGCTGCTCTCATTCAAAGCGTGGACCCCGCTCGAATACGCGACGACGTACCAGTGCTCGCTCTCGGTGGGGATCACGGATCACTACGACAACCCGATGGCATCCCCCTACGTGTTCACTTTCAGCACGGAGACCGCGCCCCCGCTGAGCATCACGGGGATTGCGCCCGACCACGGAGCGCCCGGGTCGGTGGCGGTCATCAATGGTTGGGGCTTCGACGCCGCCACACCGTCCAACAACCACGCCCTTTTCATGCACCGGAACGGAACGGACACCCTGCAGGTTCTGCCGGTTGCCGTGAATCCCACGGAGATTGTCGCCAAGATCCCCCAGGAGGCGGCGTCCGGTGACGTTCTCGTCAGAGTCGGCGCCGGCACGAGCAACGGCCTTCCATTCACGGTGCTTTCGGCGGAGGAAGTGCCGCGCGGATACGCGATCGATGAGGTGGGCCTGGGCGCCCTGCCGCGCATGGTCGTCGTCGCGCCCAACGGTCAGGATGCCTACGTCGCGACTTCGGCTGACGTGTCGATCGTGAACGTGAACCCCGCATCCCCGGATTTCCTGGACGTCGCGGCAATCGGACTTCCAGGGGGGATCAACGGCCTCGATATTACGCCCGACGGCCATTGGGTGTACGCCGTGAGTCGCCCCCAGGGCGAGCTACATGCGATCGACGCGCTGACCCACTTGCTGCAGGCCACACTCTCCGTGCACGCCGAGCCGCTGGGCATCGTGATCGAGCC
>JBGSIK010000255.1:0-13367 GCA_041742575.1 Candidatus Krumholzibacteriia bacterium | reverse complement strand
AGCGTTTTCGCCAGGTAGTTCGCGTAGGTGTAGTTCGTACCGTCGTACTCACTACCCGACGCCTCGCCGTAGACCTTGTAAATCTCCTCCTCCTCGTGCAGTGCCTTGGCGCCCGGTTTGAGTTTGTTGATCTTGAACACTGTCATCATCACGCACGCGACGCCGCAAGAGTTCTCCTTCTCCTGGGCGTAGACCAAATGAACATCAGCGAATCTGGTGAAACGCGTAAACCAAGCCACAACAGCCCTCCTAAGCGTTCGCTCCAAACGTTTTCCAGAGCGTACGCCCGGCAGCCGACCGTCGTCAACAATCATAATTCTGACCCCGCCCCCCCCAATTTCGGGTGCTACAATCGCACCGCGACCGACACCACCGCGTAGTGGAGCCACGCGAAGGTGTAGACGTCATCGTTGTCCGCCCCACCTTCCAGCATGCGGTATCCGACCGCCATCGTCCATCTGTCGGCCATCTGGTACGACAGCTTCAAGGCCACGTCTTCGGCTCGCCCCTGAGGCGCGGCCAGGGCATCCGCATCCAGCAACACGGACAGCTTTTGTGACCACCGCCACTCGCCGGACACGTGGAGCAACGGGACGAACCCGACGTTGCTGTTCGACGCCGACACCCCCCTTTGCGTCAGCGCTATCTCGGCGTCACGAATCTTGGCCGTGAACCCCACCCGCCAACACCATCGCTCGTTTTCGAAGAACGCATATCGATACGTGAGGCGGTAGGAATTGAAACGATACGTCGCGTTCACCGGTACTCCGGGCTCGAAAGTCTCGCCATCGAAGCCGATGGGCACCGGCGGTGTCCCGGAGTCCTCGATAGTGAGAGGCGCCAGGAGCAAGCGCACGCCATGTTTCTGCGCGAAATTGAGGGAAATATAGGCGCGGTAGGAAAAGTACGGGCCGCTCCCCACGAGATCCACCAAGGAAAACCGGGTCGCGGAGCCGTCGTTGGGGATCTCGATGTCGTTTCTGCTCTGCCACACCGGCCCGGCTTCCAGTTCTATGGTAATCGGTCGCGTTGATCCCGCGATGGCGCCTCCCGGGATCAACGCGAGAACCGCCAAGATCACGAACACAGCTCGGGAGTGACCCAATAGCTCCACCAGTGACCGCCTTTACTTCAGAGCAACCATCTTCTTTGTCTGCGAGAAGTTGTTCGTCACCAGCTTGTAGAAGTATACACCGCTCGCGACCGGCTGGCCGGACTCGTCGAGACCGTTCCAGGTCACGGGTCGGACTGCGTCCGGCGTCTGCATCTGATCTACCAACGTTCGCACCAGTTGTCCAGCGACATTGTAGATCCGCAGAGACACGCGGCTGCGCTGGGCGATCGTGTACTTGATCGTCGTGGTCGGGTTGAACGGGTTGGGGTAGTTCTGGCTGAGGCTGTTCACCCCAACCACAGCCGGTGCGCCCGTCGGTTCATCGACCGTGTTTTGCAGATACGTCAGAATCCGCCACATGTGCTCCGCGCGCGCCGGGTAGGGACCCGGTCGCGCCTCGCGAATGTTCTGGAATCCAAAACCACTCAGAACGAAGCCCACGATCCCACCGACACTGTTCAAGGTCGTGTCGGCTACGATCGCACCCCTCGTCTGGCCATTCCCGCGGTACGTCGCCGCTTGGACCGCCCCCGAGCCACTTGGCGTGATGACGTCGAAGTCGTTGCTCGCCGGACAGCCACCATAAGCCACCAGCGTGTCAGGACCGAGAACGTCCGAGAATATCCCGCCAGCCGTACCGAAAACGTACGGGGAGATCCCGACACCCGTCGCCTTGTGGTCCCTCGACACCAATGTGTACGATATGAGCGACTGCAGCGAGACCTCCATGGTGGACGCAACATCGTCACCGTCCAGGTAAACGCCACCCGGGAACGGGAGGCTTTCCAGGAAAGTAAGGAGCATCTGTATATCGTCAGACTTGTCGGGGATGGGCGAACCGTCGCTGATCGCCGTCTGCAGATCGCCGCAGTCCCACAGAATCTTCCGATAGACCGGGACGAGCTGCCCAAGCACGTCCGTCACGCGCGCCCCCGGGTGGTTTCCGACGCAAGAAGTCGGGCCGTTGATGTCATACCGGTCCACCAGATGGTCGATGTTCAGGAATTCGAAAGCTGAATCGAAATAAGGCTGCGCCCCGCGATAGTTCATGCCATCGACGTAGAGGATGTCCCCACCGCGATTGTACCCACCCGCCGGCAGAATCGTGAACTCCATCGGATTCGCCGCCGCCACCCCGAGGTCCGCCGTCTCTGCATCCAACGTAGGGACGGACAGGGAGAAGTAACGCCAGTCGTTGGCGTTGTCCATAGCACCGAAGAAATACCAGATGGTGTCGCCCGGAACGAAAAGGTTGTCGTTCAAGTCGATATTGAACCGGTCCGGCACGACCCCGCCACGGTCTGTCCGTGTCGAGTCCATCTGGATTTGCGTCCAGATGCGACCGCCGATCATCCCAGTGCCGATCACGTTGTAACGGGGGTCGTCCACCAGCGCGTCTCCCATGACATTCCCGTTCGGACCGTCTACGTCCAACCATGCGTAAACAGCCGCTCTGCCGTAGTTGGACGCGAGTCCCCTCATGGGATCGGCCACCGTCACCGCCACCGAGTCGCCCGGCAGAATGCCCGCGCTCGTGGCCGGCAGGATGTCAATGGCCGCATCCGCACGAGCCGTTCCCGTGATGGTGCCGTCCGCTGAGAAGTTGTCCTGGAAGAGATCAACGTCGCGTACCGACCACATGTTACCAGATCCATAACCGGTGAGTAACACATTGTCGAAAAGCGGCGCGTGGCTGTGGCAGATACAGTTGCCGTAGACGCTGTTCCACACCGGGCACATGTCTATGACACCCAGTGCGATGTTGACGTCGAAACCACCTGGGAACCATGGGACGAGATGGCTGATGTCAATGACGTGGTGGAACCAGTCCTCACCATTCCCGTAGTACACGAGGCCTTCGTCCCGCCAAGGTAGCGGGCATCCAGTATCCGGGTGCACAGCGCGTATATGCCAAACGTAGAACACGAGTGGGCCGAGCTTCAGGTCACGGTAGACATCGAACCGGAGCTTCTCGAGCTCGTGACCGTGCCCGACGTATATCGGTATGTTGGGCGACCAAATTTCGTTCCAGATGTACTGACCGCGCGAGGGTCCGTACGGAACCGCCATCTGTGCCGGCCAGCCGCCGCACGAGTAGTCGTAGGTCGATCCCGTGTAGAACGTCCAGAGACACGTCAGGTCCTTGTAGCACGGATCCTCCTGCACCACAGAGAGCCCCGGATACAGATAAGCAAAGTCGCCGTAGCCGGCCTCGTTGCAGGATACCCAGCCGTTCCAGCCGGTAGCGTTGAGCGGGGCGCCTTCGAAGTTCTCCGGGCCGGCCAGGTAAACGCCGCCCGCGGACAAACTGACCACGTCGATGGTGATGGCGCCGTCGGTGTTCCACAGACCATCCTCATCCGACCAGGCACCGTCGGACTCGAACTGCCACCGAATCCTGAACGGTATGCCCTGATGCAGTGTGTCCGGGATCATTACCGACTCCGTTATCGGCCCGGCAGGTGGAGTGTCATAAACGCCAACCCCGCCATACCAGTCGATCCAGTCAAAGCTCATGCAGTACTCGAAGTCGATGGACGTGGCGTCGTATCCGGGCTCCGAATCCCAGTACGCCAGGAAGTCAAGCGTCACATCGTTTCCGGCGTCGGTGCTGACGCACGGTGAACAAAACGACTGATTCCAGTTGTTCCCATATCCCGGCACCGCCTGATAACTGCAGAGGATCATGTCGCTGGGATCGCCTTGCGTGCCGCACCACATCGACTTCGTACCTTCGAGCGGAGCCAGAAAACCACTCATGCCGCCGCCGAGTAGCGCGAAGTCATCCACGTGCCAGAACTCATGGGTCTGTGCGGTGCGGTCGACGGTAACCCAGCCTTCGTTCACGCAGTTGGGACCCAACTCAAATGAGTAATCGGCCTCTGTCTGTCCAAAGAACGGATCTGGAATCGGTACGGCCTTGTCCGTCGACCGCGGCCCCGACTGTTCTATCACCCACTTGACCTGCGACGCCGCGCCACCACTCCGCGCCCAACCGTCCAAAGTGCCGCTCACTAGTACCACGAAGACAACGAGCACCAGACCAGCTATTGCGTACTTGGTCCTCATACGAATCTCCCTCCGTTTACCTGCTGCAGCCATCCTGAAGAACGCTCGCGCCAAGGCGCGCCACGCTTCACTCGTTCCCTGGGTTCAATCGACCAGAGCAACACTACTCGCCGGCGCCTACTTTAAAAGAACTATCTTCCTTGTGAGCGTCTGGCCTCCTGCATCGAGACGGCAGAAGTAAACTCCTGATCCGACGCGATTGCCGTTTGCGTCCTTGCCATCCCACGAACTCCGGTTCTCTCCCCTGTCGAGCACTTCATCCACGAGCTTCGCCACCTGCTGTCCGTGGATGTCGTAGATCGCCAGCACCACCTGCGTTTTCTCCGGCAACGTGAACGAGATCGTCGTCGCGGGATTGAAGGGATTCGGGTAGTTCTGCAGCAAATCGAGCCGGAGCGCGGTGGGCTCAGCTCCCACAGGCCCCTCCACAACGAGCTTCACCGAGCAGCCGCCGGCGTCCCCGATGTACCCTCCGCACGTCGAATCGTCGCACGACTCGCACTCCTTGGTCGACGTCGTGTAGAGCGACATCATGATCTCCACGACGCCCTCCACACCGCCGCCTCCGAACCCGCGTAGGACCACTTCCACCGGAGTCCAGGAATTCGGGCTGATCGTCAAAGTGTCGCCCTCCGGCGGGTTGAGGGTCACCGACCAGCTCGTGGGATAGTTGGATTCGTCGACGGACAGCAATGCTTTGACCGGCGTGTCCAAGGCATTCCGCGCCACGACATGAAACGTTTTATACTCGCCGGAGGAACCCGTCAATTCGATGCGGTTCGATGCTGCCACATGGTCGTCGTCGGTGAGCCACCCCGACTCCACCGGGTTAAACATGTGCTGGGCGATCGCGAACAGCGCCCAGTGAGGTTCTCCGAAGGAGTTCGCCGGCGGCGGCGTAAAAGACACGGGACCGACGGTCTCCGTCATACCCGGCAACAACAGCGGGACCGTTCTCATTCCGATGGTGTGGAGCCCCGGCTGGGGGTAGATGAGCGACAGTGTCGGATCGGAGTAATAGAATACGACTTCCGCTTCTGTTATCGGTACATCCCCCGGATTGTACACGATTGCGTAAACGTCGATGGTCTCGCCCTGGCCGGGCACCGTCCACAGCGTCCTGGTCGCAGGCCCGGCACCGATGGGCGTCCCCCCCGGAGGAGAGGGCCACGGGCCACCCATACCAGACCACGAACGCCACCTGTACGGCAAGGGATCGTGGCAGTTGTACCGGAACACGAACATCCCAGGCAGCCCCGGGCAGGTTCCGTTGAGGGTTGTTCTCTGCCCCACTATGCAGTCCGTATCCCAGTAGAGAGGATGCTCCTTGGGTGATGCGTTCTTTTGCGCGAACTCGTCGTTCTCCTTGGCATATCGCGCCGCCTCCTGGACGCTCACACATCCATTGTTGTTGTAGTCGGCGTTCATGGCATGGCTGCCGTCCGGCGAACTCCCGTGCATCGCTCCCATCCACCAGAACGAGTACGCCGCGTGATCGCTGGAGACGAAAGTGTCAGCCGGGCTATAATGATAATGGGATGCTTCGCACTCCTTCGATGCCGTCGATATCATCAGGGGGTAATCGAGATCATTGAGCTCCGGTATCATTCCTCCCGCATAGCAGGTGTTGAAAAGAAGAATCTTGGTAATCTGCCGCGAGGAGCTGTCCAGACTGTCGATGTACGCCGCAAGAGTCTCCTCCCATAGCGTTCCCCCGTTGTAGAGGCTGAGGCCGGCATCGTTGCAGTCCGAGTTCGACTTCGTGCCGTGATCCGTGGCGAAGAAGAAAAACACGTCTTGGTCGGTCATCACGCGTTTCAACCTAGTGAAGACCGTATCCACGTTCGCGGCCGTTGCCGAGAAGTCGATGTCGTTCAGCCCGTCTCCGTCGAGATCGTATGAGTATCCGGAGTAGGAGACGACAACTATGTTCTGCTTCGTATACCCGAAGTCATTGATGAGGGTCTTGAAAGCGAACTTGAGATCGTTCATGTAAACGTAATAGCCGCTGTTGCCGTTGTAGAGAACGGCGTAGCGGGTGTCTCCCGCAACCTGCGCGGCGGCCTCATCGACGCCGAGTGATGCAAAGACACTCAACAAAAAAACCGTCAGAACGACGGTTGAAAGTGTGAATCTTCTGACGGCTCCCCCGTCAATTGGATGCAATCGCCCATAGGAGATTCCCATGACAATTACCTCCCCGGCCGTTGCGGCGCGGTCATATCGTTGTGGTGGGTGAAGGAACTTCAGGACCCAGGAATTGCGGTCCGAGCGGAATTATACCACCGCCCAGGGCCAATGCGTACAGTGAACGTTGTACCGAATCCGTAAGTGCCCTCGTCGACGCCGTCATCCGCCGTGCGCTTGTGAAAAAGAACACAAGTGCCCGGCCGATTCTGTCACAACGGGAAGTGTGCTACAGCTGGAAAAGATACTGGATCTTCACGAAGAACTGGCGGTCGGTGAGCGTCCACCCCTCGCGGCCGTGTTGCGCCAGGTTGAGATTGTGGTAGTCGTGCGTGGATCCAATGTAGAGCATCGAAAACGGGTCGAGGCGGTACGTAACGAGGGGATCGACATCCCAGGCGTCGTAACGATCGTTGTACTGGAGCACGAGGCGCGCCGATAACTCCCGTGAGACCTGTAAAGAGACGCGCGACCAGAGTACATTCTGGGAGAAGAGCCTCTCTCCGGTATGGAGGTCGTCACTCTTGACGCCGTTGAAACTGGTGGAGATCAGGAACCGGTCGACGGGCTTGATGTCCGCCCACAAACCGTAGTTCGTCTCCATACCCATCACCAGGTAATTGCGCGCGATACGGTGGCCGTAATTGTAGGCCCCCCCGAACGCGAGGGCGTCGTACGGCCGGGTCTGGAAGCACGTGTGCGCTTGCCAGATGCCGTCGAACTGCACGCCGCCGAAGAGCTCGTTGCTGCCCATGTACTGCATATGGATGTATGACTGCCCGGCCCGGAAATTCGCCACGCAGCTTAAATTTATCCACTCGTCTTTCTGGACGTTCTCGTAGTTCCACTTACGCGCCGCGTTGAGATCCCCGTTTACGTTTTCCAGGACTTTGTTGCCATCGAACCGCACGATTCCCCCCAAAGACACAGATCCCATACGCCAGCTATTGGATGGCTCGAATCCGTTGTCGGCGCGGAAGGTGGGGCTCCGGTCCCAGTATGCCAATCCCCCCCAATAACTGCGCGTGTCCCGGAACAGACCCACGTACGCGCCCTGTCCCCAAAACGCTTCGCCGTCAAGGCCCGCCGTGTGCTTGCCGTCGTCGAAGCGGTTCGCGTTGAAGGAGCTGTCTGTAAGAGCGGGGTTGTTCACCTCGTCGGTGTATGTGGCGAGCAACTGGAACTGCACGGCGTCGTTCTGGGACAGGCGCACCCGGCCATCGACGCCCACGAGCGAACCGGAACCACCGCCGTCGAAATGCCGGTCCGTCGCCATGATCCCCAGGTGCGACTGCTCGCCGAAGTCGCGCCTGGCCCGCAGAACGTTCGAGTAGCTCTTCCCGTTCTCGACGAAGCGGCTGCTTTCCTCGAAGGGCAGAATGATCACGGAATGCTCGTCGCTGGCCGACAGAAACGCGACACTATTGGACCCCTCCCGCCACGTCATCTTGCCCCCGAAGATCGGGTCGTTGATCGAACGCGTGTAGAGAGCCTCGAAGTAGGTGTCGAAAAGGTCGCTTCCCTCCTGGAAGAAGGGCCGCTTTTCCGGGTAGAAAAGGGCGAAGGTGGTGTTGACGTCGATTTGAGATACGTCCGATTCCACCTGGCTGAAATCCGGGTTGATGGTCGCCTCGGCAGTGAGTTCCGAGGATATGTCGTAGCCGATCCCCAGGCCGATCTCGCCCTTGACGTCTTCGTTTGCGAAATCTCCGGCGTCATCCAGCGAACCGGACTGATGCGCGACTACCGCCGGCAGTAGCTCGAGGCCCGCACCCGACTTCACGCCCGAAATCCCAGTGACGGTCCCCCATTGACATGGCCAACAGCTCTCGTTTCGGTCGTATTTCGCCCAGGAGTATTGGAAGCGGGACTCGCGCGGCCGGTTTCGCCAGAAATCGACGCGCCACGCGTGTTCCTCTCCGTCGGGAAAACGTATACTGGCGAATGGTATCGCCATCTCCACCGCCCAACCGTAATCGTTGATCTCGCCGGCCGACTCGAAAACCATGTCGTAGTTGATGTCCTCGCCGTTCGAGGTGGAGAAAAGCAGATCGCCTGGGATGCCGTAGGGATTGGCGGCGATCTCATATGCGAGTGTCGCTTCGCCGTAGGTATCCAGACACAGGATCACATAGTCGTCGGAAAAGATGCGATCCCGCTCGCAGAAGGAGGCCCGCACTTGGCTGGGATCGTCGTGGCAGAGCCACCCTACATACAAGTGTTGGTCGTCGTACGTGACCCACACCTCGGTGTCAACCTCTGGCTTGGTCTGATCACCGGGACTGTGCTCGGCGAAATTCCGCGCTTTGGCAACCCCCTGCCATCCGGCGTCGTCGAGTTTGCCGTCGATCTTGATAGGCGCACCGGCCCGTTCGATCGCGAGGGTCGGGCGGAAAACGGGCACGTACGCCGAGTTGTCATCCGCTCCCACGGCGGTGGCGCACGCAAGGAACAACGCCATTAGCCATGGCAGTTCGCAGTTGCGCCGCGCCCGGTTTGTCCACACGGTATTTCTGCCTGGATTTGAAGCCCGAATGCTGTTCCCGCCCACGTGAAAACCGACCGTTTTGTCTCAGTTATACGCGATATTTTGGAACAGGTTGCACGCAAGGGGGCGGTTTCGCAGAACGGCAACAGGAGGGGCTTCAGAATCGGTAGGATACTCCGAAACGAGGCTGAAAGTAGCCGGCGTAGATGACCTGGCCGAAAACGATGTAGTGCGTGTACAGCGTCGCCGTGATCCCGGCTATCCCGCCCCACGGGTCGGCGCCAGTGTAGCGAACGGGGGCGGACGTTCGTCCGAGTTCTTCTTTGCAGGCGTACCAATACGAGGGGCCGGCGAGCAGATCGATTCTCTGGCCGCACAACGTGATTCGCTTTTCCACCAAGATCGTCCCGATTGCGGTCTGGTATTCCCTGTCGACGTGATTCTCAGTCCGATCGAATTCGAACGACGCAGTGCCGTGTATTCCGAACGTGCACCTGAATCCCCGGAATTCGGACAGCAATGCCTGCAATCCTACACCAATGAGATAATAGCGAGCGTCCCCACAGTCATTTTCCCAGTCAGACGCTGTCGTGTTCCCGACGAGCGCTTCCCCGCTGAGTGTCCCCGTTGACGTCACCCCCCATCGGAAAAAAAGCATCCCGTCACCATCGTCGAACACGAGCTCTTGCGGCCGTGAACCGGAGGGGCTTTCGTAATCGCGGTGGACGTAACGGCGCTGCGCGCCGAGCTCAAAGGCCCCATCTTTGAGAAGCGGCCCGATGATCTCGGCGTTTGCTGTGTCCAACTGGCCGAGCAGCAGCACCACAACGGCCGATGCTTTTATTCTTCCTCTGGTGCCCATCTTCCTGCGATCCCGATTCGAGCCTGAAAGTAATCAGCGAAAACGACATGCGCCGACGGCACGATCCGCCCCCACAGGACAGCGTTCACGCCCACTACGAATCCCAGCTCCGTCGCCGATTCGTCCTCGTAGGCGAAGGTGCGCACATTCCACGCGTGGTTCTTGCTCTCATCGAGCGTGTACGCCGGGCCACCCCAAACCCCCAACACTTGCTCTTTCCATGTCATCGACCACTCTGCCAGAAATCCCAAGTTGAGCCCCCACGTCCGCTTGTGGAAATCGTAAGGAGAGAGGTCGTAGTCGAGCACCTCATTGTAGTGACCGAAGGCCGAAAGCCCGATTCCCGCAACTTCCAGAAAGCGAACCCCCATGCCGCCTCCGAGCGCATAGCGGCGGAATTCCATGTCCGGGAAGTCGTCATGCTCGACGTTCCATAGCCCGCCCTCGAGCGAGAGCGTCAGACGCGACGTCCCGCCATAGCGCACGAAGAACGATGCGACCTCCCATTCCTTCTCGACCGGTTGGTTCGGCTCCATATCCCGGTGGAACCACTTGTATGTGTAACCGACTTCCAAACTCGATTTGGGAAGGACGGGCCCGATCACTTGCGCGGATGCGCCGACCCACGCGGTTACCAGCAGTAGAACAACCAGTGGTAGCACCGTTTTCATGTCATCGTCACCACGCCACGAATCGATTCAGGGCACGCGCCGGTATAGGTCTCTTTCGATGATGGCGTACAGTCCCGTCTGAGGATGCCCCCATCCATGCCGTATTTCCGGCCAAAAGTACGTATCGCCCACAGGACTCCACAATTGGCCGTCGAAATGCCAGGGTTGACAATAATCATAACAGAAGGCCCAGACGTCCCCCGGACCCGTCCCCGTCACGCACGTCAGGGTGGAGCTCTCGATGGTCGCGGGCATCCGACTCCATTCTTTTCCGTCGTAGTGCAGGATCACGTTGCTCTTGCCGACTGCGTACACATCCCCGGGTCCCGTTCCCCAAATGGCATACAGAGCGAGGTCGTTCGTCGTGGCTTGACGCGTCCACACCGTGCCGTCGAAATGCCGTATGCTCCCGTCAGTGCCTACCACAAACACGTCGTGCGGACCGGATCCCCACACACCGGTGAATGACGCCTCCCCCTCCTGAATCCACCGGGACCAAACGGCGCCATCGTAGTGCAAAACCGTCCCTTCCCATCCGACGGCATATACATCGTCCCCGCGGGAACCCCAGACTGACACCAGATGGTGCTCGCTGTCGCTGGACATCTTCACCCAAGAGCTCCCGTCAAAATGAAAAATCCTCCCAAACGACCCGGCGCTAAAGAGGTCCTCCGGCGAGGCGCCCCAGATAGCGTTTATGTACATTCGCTCCGTCGGAGCCGGTAGCTCGTCGAACCCTCGGCCATTCCATTCGAACACGCCGCTTTCGTCGCCCGCGTACACGTGATCAGGCCCAAGCCCCCACACATAGGAGAATGATCGCGGTTCGCCGCCGGTCACGGCACTCCACTCCGTGCCGTCGTAACGAACAACCTTGCCGCCCATCCCGGCCGCAAGTACCGCTGTGGGCGATGCCGCCCAGACCGTTTGAAGTCTGAGCGACGTCCTGCTCGGCAACCGCTCCCATCCCGCCCCGTCGAAGTGCAGCACGGAACCCCAATAATCCCCGACCGCGAACACGTCGTTTTCGCCGGCCGCCCACAGGTCGACAAGCTGGATCGGATCCTCGGAACCTCCCCTTCGATAGCTTTCGGACCACGTCGAACCGTCATAGCGGAAAATGACGCCGCTGCCTTCGTCCGATGAGATGGCGAACACGTTATCCGGTCCCGTGCCGGAAATAGATACGACCGCCCTGGCCGCCCCCAGCGATGTTATCGTCCACTCCGACCCATCGAAGTGGAGTATCAACCCCACGTCACCCCCGGCGAAAACATCTGTGGGGCCGCTGCCCCAGATTGAGCGGATCATATACCGCGACAACACGGGATGCTTGCTCCAGCTGTTCCCGTCGAAGTGCGTTGATCCAGGCCAGCCCACGACGTAGATGTCGCCCGAGGAACTTCCCCATATCCCCTCGAAGGACGATGCTCTGGTCGAATCACGGTAGATTCTGCTCCACGACGAACCATCGAACGCATATACGTCCGTGCGGCCGCAGGCAAAGACTTCGTTACCCGACAACCCCCAGATGTCATTGACGAGGGCACCCCCGGGCAAATCCATGCGCAGCCAATCTGTGCCGTCGTAGCGAAAGACGCTATCGCCCGAGGTCGCGAAGATATTGTCCTCTGACGAGCCCCACATTTCGTAAACGTCGGCGCTCCAGTTCGACCGCAGAGGCCTCCACGAACTGGTGTCCGTTTCGGGTGCGAGCGTCAGTGGTTTCTGATCGCAGGCGAGTATGAGGAGGGGCAACAGGACCAGCACGCAGAGAACGCCGGCCGGTCCCTGGCGGGAACGACGAGCGGCACGAACACCGTTGATCACGGACATCAGGGTACCACGACAGGGGTTACTTTTAAACCACTCTTTCGACGTGCGGTACGCCGACACGCCTCTATTCGCTTCCGGTTGCGGGGTATCCCACCGTCTGGGCGAGCGTGACCCTCTGCTTCCCCGAGAGCCCCAGGGCTTTGGCGAGCGCTTCCCGATCCACCATGGCCCGCACCACGGTGGCAAGCCCCTCCGATGCGCAGAAGAGATAGACGTTCTGGCTCATGAAAGCGCTGTCTGCGCCCAAGTACATCGCTATGTCCGCATCAGAGGAGACCCCCTCCATTTTCGCCGGATCTCCCACATAGACCAGGTTGAGCGGGGCCGTGGCCACGAAGTCCTGACGCCCGGCAAGCTTTCGCAGGTCCCCTTTTGCGACGGCCTTGAGGGCGTTGGCCTTGGCGTCGTAGCGGTACACACCCTCTTCCATGACCACGTAGACTTCCACTTCCTGCCAGTTCCGGGCCGACGGCACCGTGCGTTTGCCCGAATCCGGCCGGTTGATCCCGGCCGCCGCCCACAAGAGATCGCTCAACACCTGCACGGGCAGCTTCTGTGCGCTGAAAGCGCGAGATGACTGCCTAACTTTGAGAGCCTGCATGAGGGGCATCCCCCCTTCCATGCCCGGAGCAGGCAGGGCAATATCCGGGAGCTCAGGGACTTCTGCCCATGACGCACACGCCACCAAGATCATACCCACAACTCCGAGCGCAAACTTCCTGCTCGTCATCTTTTCCTCTCCTTTGCTACCGCCCACAAGCAGCCGACAGAATGATGTTACAGCGAACAGGCAAAATGTGTTACAATTTCAGACACGAAAACGCTCTAACCCCGCAAATCGAGTTCGTTACCGAGAACGTCCTTTCGTCCCACCTGAAAAGGACAATACGACAAAAAAGGAGACCGCCGTGAAAACCACCTTTGCATGCTTTGTCGCGTTGCTCTTGCTGGTGAGCTTTGTCGACAATTCGCTCGCCGGGCGCGAGAAGATCGGATCCTCGCTCAAGCTCCTCACGGACCTCCGTGCCGAGCCGAAACTGCAATCCCGCGCGCCGGCCGCGGCCGCGGCGGCCCTTCAGGCCGATCGCGCGACCCTCACCGTGAAGTTCGACCACATCCTCTCCCCATCCGAAATCGCCG
>JBGSIK010000254.1:0-3137 GCA_041742575.1 Candidatus Krumholzibacteriia bacterium | reverse complement strand
GGCGCGTGACGCGGGTGGCGCTGGCCGCCGACCCGGACACGCGGTTGTTCCGCGTGGAGGCGGTGGTGAGAAACGCGGGGCGCAAGCTGTCCCCGGGCGTGATCGTGTCGCTGGAAGTGGTTGTGGATCAGGTGGGGCCGGTTGCCGTCGTCCCTCAGGACGCGATTCTCGGGAGCGAGGCCGTAACCCCCGGAAGTTCGCAAGAGGTTTTCGCGGTCGAAGGCGGAGTGGCGAAGCGGAAGACAATCGAGATCGGCCGCGCCACGGAGGAGATGGTGGAGGTCCGTTCCGGCTTGCGCGCGGGGGACCAGGTGGTCGTGTTCGGATCGAATCTGCTCGAGGACGGGAGGAAAGTGAAATTCCACAAGATCGACGGTGTGTTAACGAAGGGAAGCGGCGAAGCGCCGGCGGAAGGGGCGGATGCACGATGACGCTCTCGCGCATGGCGGTGAGACGGCCGGTCCTCACCGCGGTGATTGTTGCTACCGCGCTCGTGCTCGGGATCTTCTCCTACCTGCGACTGGTGGTGGACCTCTTCCCGAACATCGAATTCCCGTTCGTGTCGGTCACGACCCTCTATCCGGGCGCGGGACCGGAGGAAGTGGAGAGCCAGGTCTCGGAACGGATCGAGGACGCGGTCTCCACGATCGCCAATATCAAACGGATGGACTCGATCAACCGCGAGAGCCTCTCATTCGTCTTTATCGAGTTCGAATTGAGGGCGGACCAGGATCAGGCCGGCATCGACGTCAAGGAGAAGGTCGAGCAGATCCTGAACGATCTGCCCGACAACGCCGAGACTCCGCAGGTGCAAAAGTTCGATCTGGGCCAGATTCCCATTTTCAATCTCGCACTCACGGGCCCGCAGTCACTGCGCGAGCTGTACGCGGTCGCCGACAAGCAGGTGCGGGACGCGATTTCCCAAGCGCCGGGTGTGGCCTCGGTGACGATCATCGGCGGAAGAAAGCGCGAGATCCGTGTGGCCCTCGATCCCGCACGGCTCACGGCATACGGGCTGGATGCGACGCAAGTCGCCGCTGCGATCGGGAGAGAAAATATCAGCATCCCCGCCGGACGGGTGACCGAGCCCTCGCGCGAGTTCTCGCTACGCGTGCTCGGCGAATTCACGGACCTCGACGAACTGCGCCGGATGCCGATCCAGATCCCGGACGGCGGTGTGGTGAAGGTGGGTGACCTCGGGCGCGTCCTGGATACCACGGAGGAAGCGCGCGATATGGCCTCTCTGGATGGGAACGCGTCCGTCGGCGTCTCCGTGTTGAAGCGCACTGACGCCAACACCGTGGAAACGGCCGAGGCGGTCCGGACTCGCATAGCGGAGCTCGAGCAGGTACTGCCGGCGGGAATGAAGATCGAGGTCGTGCGTGACTACTCGATCTTCATACGGGACGCAGTGCGCGACCTGCTCGAGAACCTCATGCTGGGCATCCTCCTCACCACCGTGCTTCTCTACCTGTTCCTGCATTCGATTCGCACCACCATCATTGCGGCGGTGGCGATGCCCACCTCGATCGTGGCGACCTTTCTGTTGATTGACTTCGCCGGTTTCACCATCAACATCATGACGCTGCTTGCGCTCGGGATCTCGATCGGCACGCTGGTGGCGAACGCGATCGTGGTGCTGGAGAACATCTCCCATCACCTGGACGATCTGGGTGAGGACCCGAAAACGGCCGCCGAACGCGGGACGGACGAGGTGGTGGTCGCCGTGGCGGCGGCGGCTCTCACGAACGTGGTGGTCTTCACACCGATCGCGTTCATGGGGGGAATCATCGGGCGGTTCTTCGTCCAGTTCGGCCTCACGGTGGTGTTCGCGACCATGTTCTCCCTGTTCGTGAGTTTCACTCTGACGCCAATGCTGGCTTCGAAGTTCCTGAAACCGCGCGGGAAGGAACAGGCTGCAAAGGGGACTGGGCACGGGCGCCTGCTCGGCAAGCTCGAGTCTCCGTTTCTCGCGCTCGCCCGGGCGTGGGAGCGAAGATACCGCCGCGTGGAGGACGCCTACGCGCGCGGGTTACACTGGAGCCTGGCACACCGCATTCGTACCGCAATCATCGTGTCGGCCGTGTTTGTGGTGGGGCTCTTGATGTTCGGTTTGGTAGGCGGGGAGTTCATGCCGGCTTCGGACGACAACTACATGCAGATCATCGCGAATCTGCCCGCGGGGACCACGCTCGAGCAGAGCGAGGGCGTCCTCGCCGAGATCGAGTCCATCGTCCGCCGCGAAGTGCCCGAGCTGGAGTCGGTGCTCACGACGGTGGGTGGAGAGAACAAGAGTGTGGAGGATTTGGAGGTGGTGGTTCGAGTCGCGGCGGTGAGCGAGCGCGAGCGAGGGCTCCAGGAGATCATGAACGACGTGCGTGAGGCGCTTGCAGTCCTCCCCGCGGTGGAGGTGGGCGTGCAGCGGTTCTCGGAATTCGGAGAGGAGAAGGACATCGTCGTCGAGGTGCTCGGCCCGGACATCGACCGCGTCGTCGCGATCGCCCGCCAGATCCGTGAGGGGATGGAGCAGGTCCCGGGTCTTGCCGACCTCGAATTGAGTTCGAAGCCCGGCAAGCCGGAAATCGTCTTCCGCCCCGACCGCGAGGAGCTTTCCCGGCGCTACCTTCCCATGGCCGCCGCCGGCATGGAACTCCGCAACCTGTACGAGGGAGAAGTGGCCTCCGTCTACCGCGAAGGAGGAGAGGAGTACGATATCCGTGTGCGGCTCGAGGACCGGTTCCGAAACACTCAGGAGGAGATCCGGAACGTCAAGTTCTCGACCCCGGACGGCATGGTGCCGATCGACGCGCTCGGTCGACTCGACCGCCAGCGCGGCCTGTCCGAGATCACGCGGAAGGATCGGGAGCGCATGGTCAGCGTCACCTGCAACCTCGCATCGGGAACGCTCGTGGAAAAGATAAACGCGATCCAGGCGCACGTGGCGACGATCGAGATGCCGCCGGGATACCGCGTGGACTACTCCGGGCAGTTCGAGATGATGAGCGAATCTTTCACTGAATTATACAGGGCGCTCGCGCTGGCGATCATACTCACCTACCTCGTCCTGGCCGCGATGCTCGAGTCGTGGGTGCACCCGTTCACCATCATGGTTACGCTTCCGCTTGGTCTCGTGGGGG
>JBGSIK010000253.1:0-2068 GCA_041742575.1 Candidatus Krumholzibacteriia bacterium | reverse complement strand
AACACCGCTGACGACGACAAGGACGGCACGATCGATGAAGACTGGCTCAACGGCCGGGATGACGACGGCGACGGTCTGGTCGACGAGGACTTCGCCGCCGTTTCCAAGCAGATGTTCAGCTGCCAGTACACAGACAACCAGCCCTACGCGGTCCAGATCTATCCCCAGCACAACCCCCTCCCGGTACATGTCCGGCAGGAGAGCTACCAGTGGGAGGAGGACCGGTTCGACGATTTCGTGGGCGCCAACTTCTGGATCACGAACATCGGGACCGACGTGCTGCAGGATGTATACATCGGCTTTTTCGCCGACGGCGACGCCGGCAACCGTGATGCCGACAACTACTGGGAGGACGACGCGACCGGATTCCTGAGCCTCCCGGTGAAGTGCACCGATCTGGGCCCGGTCTCTATCGACGTCGCTTACACTTACGACGTCGACGGCGACGAGGGCAACACCCTGGGGTACTTCGGCATCATGTTCCTCGGCCACACCACCGATCCGACCGGGGAAAGGGCGCCGGAGCGCGTGGGCATCAGCACCTACTCCAACTTCGCGGGTCAACAGGGGTTCGACGAGGGCGGCGATCCCACCAGGGATATCGAGCGGTATCAATTGCTCTCCTCCCAGAATATCGAACGCGACGCCACTATCCCCCGCGACTACCGCATGCTCATGGCCGCCGGCCCGTTCGAGGAACTGGCTCCGGGGAGCACGCTGGTGTTCCAGACTGCGTTCGTGATCGGCAACAGAATGGAGGGCATGATCGAGAACGCGGCCAGCGCGCAGCTCACCTACAACGGCGCCTGGTTCAACCTGGACGGTTTGCAGCGGTCGGGTTCGGATGGGCGGGAAACCGCGTGGCCCGCCTCCCCGGACCCTGTAGTCATCGATTCCTGCAGGGAAGAATTCAAGACCCCGATCACCTGGTCCGACAAGAACAATGACCTGTATATCAACAACGACTGCGCGCGCGAGGACCTGTTCATGGTGGCCTGTGGATACACGGACGCCGACAGTGCGAAGTTCCGTACCGGCATCGCCGGCCAGGAAACGCAGATATTCTGGATCGTGGGGACCGCGCCGCCGCCGCCGGTGATGCGCATCGACGACCACGCCGCGGACGGTGTGGTGGTCTACTGGGACAACTTCAGCGAGACGGTGCCGGACGTCAAAACGCAGGAGCCCGACTTCGAGGGATACCGCGTGTGGCGTGCGGACAACTGGGACCGCCCCCTCGGCACGTCGGCCGATAACGGGCCCGCTGCCGAACTCTGGAAGCTGTTGTTCCAGGCGGATCTTGTCAACGCTTTCGGCGAGGACACCGGCGTCGACCGGTATCGTTACGAACCGCTCGTCGGAATACTCGATCCCGCTCAGAAGCGGGACATGATCGAGGCCATGACGGAGTATATGACCGAGTTCCCGGCCGCAAGACCGCCGTGCCCGCCGGGAGTGACCGAAGCGGTGTGCGACACGCTTTTCCGCCTGGCGTCCTGGGAGCTCCGGACGGAGAACGGAAGGCAGTATTACCGATACCTCGACCGCAGCATTCACCGCGGGCGGCCGTATTTCTACGCCGTGACCTCTTTCGACCACGCCATCCAGAGATCGGGCACGTCGGTCACGTTTGCCGAAGGCAAGTTCGGCGACCCGTCGTCCAACTTCACCTTCGTCTCGCCGAAGTCGCCGTCGCAGCAGGATTACGCCTTCGATCGCGGGCAGGTTTACGTTGTCCCCAACCCGGCCACGCGGGAATCGATGGCGCCGTGGACGCTGCAGCCCAACAACGACGACCCGACGGGCATCAAAGTGGAGTTCCGCAATCTCCCCGCCGACCGCGGCACCATCCGCATATTTTCGCTGGCCGGCGATCTCATCATCGAACTTCCCTTCGACGGCACGACCGGCAACGGGACGATGGCGTGGGACCTGGTGAGCCGGAACTTGCAGGACGTGACCAGTGGTATCTACCTGTACTCCGTGGAGACTGATAACAACGAGAATTTCGAGCGCGTGATAGGCAAGTTCGTCATCATTCGGTGATGCGCTCGGAGGGCAGCCGGTA